>JAPYOO010000062.1:10209-20304 GCA_029938135.1 Bermanella sp.
TCGAGGCCGTTAAGACAAGGCAAAAAATATTTAAGCTAAGCCGCATAGTTTTCTATGTAACGATTCTATAATATTTTTTAACGCGGTCTTAACAACGCAGATAGCTTCCCCCTAAAACAAATAATATCGTTGCGCCATGGGAAGAATCTCTGCCGGCTCACACGTTAATTCTACCCCGTCGGCTTTCACCACATAGGTTTGCGGATCTACTTCTAACTTAGGCTGATAATCGTTTAACTTCATATCGGACTTAGTTAGTTTTCGAGTATTTTTTACCGCGCTCAATTTTTTCTTCAGCCCCAAGTGTTCTAACGTGCCTTTGTCTAAAGAACTCTGGGATACAAAACTGATACTGGTTTCATGAACCGCTTTACCCAAGGCACCAAACATTAATCGATAATGCACCGGTTGTGGTGTTGGAATCGAGGCGTTGGGGTCGCCCATAGGGGCACCTGCAATCATGCCGCCTTTTATAATTAAGGATGGTTTAGTGCCAAAAAACATCGGCTTCCATAATACTAAATCGGCTAACTTGCCCACTTCGATCGACCCCACTTCGTGTGAGACACCCATAGTGATGGCAGGATTTATGGCATATTTAGCGATATAACGTTTACAACGAAAGTTGTCATTGCCTTGAGTATCTTCTGGCAGGGCACCGCGTTGTACTTTCATTTTGTGTGCGGTTTGCCAAGTACGTGTGATCACTTCACCTACTCGGCCCATGGCTTGTGAATCAGACGAGATCATACTGAAACACCCAAGGTCATGCAGAATGTCTTCTGCGGCAATGGTTTCACGACGAATACGAGAATCAGCAAACGCCACGTCTTCAGGAATGTTGGGATCCAAATGGTGGCATACCATTAACATATCCAAATGTTCATCCACCGTATTCACAGTGTAGGGGCGTGTTGGGTTAGTGGATGACGGCAATACGTTGGGTTCACCAGCTGCTTTAATAATGTCTGGCGCGTGGCCACCGCCGGCACCTTCGGTGTGATAGGTGTGAATGGTGCGTCCTTTAAAAGCAGCCAGCGTGTCTTCTACAAAACCCGATTCATTTAATGTGTCGGTGTGAATAGCCACTTGCACATCTTGTTCGTCAGCGACCGTTAAACAGCAATCAATAGACGCCGGTGTGGTTCCCCAGTCTTCATGCAGTTTTAAACCCATTGCGCCGGCTTCCACTTGTTCGGTTAAGGCGGCGGGCAAACTGGCATTGCCTTTTCCTAAAAACCCAATATTCATGGGCATATCTTCAACCGCTTGTAACATTTTTCCGATGTGCCAAGGCCCTGGTGTGCAGGTGGTTGCGTTGGTGCCCGTGGCCGGTCCGGTGCCTCCACCCAGCATAGTGGTCACACCACTCATTAACGCTTCTTCAATTTGCTGTGGACAAATAAAGTGGATGTGCGCATCCACTCCGCCCGGGGTAATTATTTGACCTTCACCGGCAATCACTTCAGTACCTGGGCCTATTTCAATGGTGACGCCAGCTTGAGTATCCGGATTACCTGCTTTGCCAATGGCCATAATACGGCCTGCTTTAATGCCTATGTCGGCCTTAACAATGCCCCAGTAATCCAAGATAAGTGCATTGGTAATAACGGTATCGGCCACATGTTTACTTAACGCTTGGCTTTGCCCCATACCATCACGAATAACTTTACCGCCACCAAATTTAACCTCATCGCCGTAAACGGTGTAGTCTTTTTCAGGAGAAATAAATAACTCGGTATCGCCTAAACGAACTTTGTCACCTACGGTGAGTCCATACATATCCACGTAGGCTTTACGATCTATCTTTGCCATATGTTGCTCCTAAAGCTTACCTTGGATTTCACCACGGAATCCGTAGAATTCTTTTTTACCTGCAAACTCTACTAATTCAACCGTGCGTGTTTGACCGGGTTCAAATCTAACCGCGGTGCCTGCCGCGATATTTAAACGGAAGCCTTTGGTTGGCTCTTTTTCAAACTTAAGCGATGTATTTACTTCATAAAAGTGATAATGACTGCCAATTTGAATGGGTCGGTCACCCACATTAGCCACTTCAGTGCTAAATGTTTTTCGGCCTACATTAATTTCAATATCGCCGTCGGCGTAAATTATTTCACCTGGAATCATAAATCCTCCATTGTAATAATATTCGTATCAATACGAAAAAAGCACACGTTTAATCAAACGATGGGATTGTGCACCGTGACAAGTTTAGTGCCGTCGGGGAAGGTAGCTTCAACCTGAACATCATGAATCATCTCGGGTATGCCCTCCATAACTTGTTCGCGTTTTAGTACTTGTCGGCCGGCATTCATTAAATGCGCAACGGTTTCGCCGTCTCTGGCACCTTCCATAATAAATGCACTGATCAGTGCAATGCACTCAGGGTAATTAAGCTTTACACCGCGATCTAGGCGTTTCTGGGAAAGTTCTGCTGCCACAAACAACAGCAATTTATCTTTTTCTCTTGGTGATAGTTCCATGGTGTATGCCTTATCTTGAATGCTGTTTAGCTATATATTTTTAAGTGCGCCAGATTCTTGGGGCGCACGCTTTTTTACGAATCACATGTGGGCGCAGTAATGCCCAAAGGCTTTCAAATGTGTCACGGGCTTGCTCTGCTTTATCACCCAGTACACGGGCAATAAATACTCCAGGCTTTTGCGTAATAGACACCGATGTTAAAGACAGTGTTTTATTTTGATGTTCTTGCCACGTAATTAATGAACTTTCTAACTCACTGCTCATTACCTGCTGGTTAATAATGAAAGTGCCGTACACTGATTTGTTTTGAAATCCAGCTTTGCTGATTTGTAGATCACTAGGTGCTTTAAACAATAAACGATCCATAAAAAGAGGTATGCCGTCTTGGGTAAGCGTTAAGCCTTGTTTAATGCCACCGGTTAAAAATGGATTATCCCCTTCTAATCGACCCAGGCATGTTATTTCCCAACCAATAAACGTGCCGCTGCCTTTAATATCCACCTGAGTCATTAACTCGGCGTCGGCGTCATCAAAGATAATATTTTCTTGAGGCAGGTATTCAACAGTAGCGTTATCCGCCACCTGAATGTTCACATACTGACCTTGTTTAATGCCGCTTATATTGCGATATATTTTGCCAGCCGAGGGCGTGGTCATCAAAATATGCGCATGTTCTTTTGCACAAAGTGTTATAGACAGTTTATCGCCACCCACCAAACCACCGGGTGGATGCAATAAATACAGATGCAAACAATCAGGTCCTTCTGGATAGAACGGGCGCTGCACACGCAATGGCCCAAAATGATCGGTAAGGCCCATTTTGGTGTGGCCATTCACATTTAAAAACTCGCCAGAAAATTTGGCACGCCAACGCTTGGCATCAAATTCAGGCGTATTATTTACGGCTTCGATGTTCATCTTATTTATAATTATCGATTTGTTTTTAGCTATTGCTAAACCATGCCTGTATTCAAACCGAACTACAAGTTAGGCGGATTAAGACTAAGTTAATTGAGGGTTAAGAGTACCTGACCAAGTGGTCAGGTACAATTTATATCCGTCATTTAGTGAAGTAATTGAGGCTGCTTAAATGGCAAGCAAACGCTGCACATCACCTGATGACTGTAGTTTTTCTTGGTTGCCTTCTGAAACAACACGACCGCGCTCTAATATGATGTAGTCATCTGCAAGTGCTGTTGCAAAATCCAAATATTGTTCAACCAAAACAATGGCCATATTGCCGCGATCACGTAACAACTCAATGACCCTTTGTATGTCTTTTATAATGGAGGGCTGTATGCCTTCGGTGGGTTCATCTAATATCAACATTTTTGGGCGCAATAATAATGCACGGGCAATGGCTAATTGTTGTTGTTGACCCCCCGATAAATCACCACCTCGGCGTCCTAGCATTTGTTTTAGGACTGGAAAAAGCTCAAACACTTCTTTGTCTATAAAACGATCTTTCTTTTTTAAACTTGAAAAAGCCGTTTTTAAATTTTCTTCAACGGTTAATTGCGAAAAGATGTCTCGACCCTGAGGAACATAAGCAATACCGCTTTTAGCACGATCATAGGGCGCTTGTTTGGCAATGGATTTACCGTTCCATAATATGTCTCCTGATTTTGGTGACATATGGCCAGATAATGCTTTCATTAACGTGGTTTTACCCACGCCATTGCGTCCAAGCACACAGGTTACTTTGCCAATGTGTGCTTTCATGGAAACATCGTAAAGTGCTTGGCTTGCGCCGTACGAGACATCTAAATTGTTTACTTCTAACATGTTAGCGCCCCAAATAGACTTCGATTACTTTTTGATTGTTTTGAACGGTATCTAGCGATCCTTCAGCTAACACACTGCCTTCGTGCAGCACCGTCACCTTACAGTCTAACGCGGCGATAAAGTCCATATCGTGCTCAACCACCACCAGCGAGTGATTCTTAGCCAGTTTTTTAAAGAGCAGGGCGGTTTTCATGGTTTCTTCATCGGTCATGCCGGCAGCAGGTTCATCTATTAGTAAAAGCTCGGGTTCTTGGCTGATTAACATGCCAATTTCTAACCATTGCTTTTGTCCGTGAGATAAATTGGCCGCGGTATCGTCACGTTTCTCTTCTAAATTAATCAACGTCAAAATATCGTTAATTTTAGTTAAACCTTCATCGCTTAGTTTATGAAATAAAGCCTGCCAAACACTGCGACTGCCTTTCAGTGATAGCTCTAGGTTTTCAAATACCGTTAAGCTTTCAATCACACTTGGCTTTTGAAACTTACGGCCAACACCCAAGTTAGCCACTTCAGCCTCGTCATACTGGGTAAGATCAATTTTGTTTTTAAACAAAACCGTGCCTGAATCCGGACGTGTTTTGCCTGTGATGATGTCCATCATAGTGGTTTTGCCGGCGCCGTTAGGCCCAATAATGGCGCGCATCTCACCCGGTTCAATGCACAGCGATAAATTGTTAATGGCTTTAAAGCCATCAAAACTGACATTTACACCATCTAAATACAGCACAAATTCATTTTCTAGGTGTTTTGGTCGCTCTAATGTCATGGTTACGCGCCTCCTTTAATTGACGCGAATTTTTCTTTTAAGAAAAAATACAACTGACTCGTCTTGCCATCACCCTGTTGAATATTCTTTACCGCCCCTACAATGCCTTTTGGTAAATACAAAGTACTCATTACAAACAAGCCACCTAACATAAATAGCCATAATTCGGCGAAGGCACCCGTGAAATAAGTTTTGGCATAGTTAACGGCAATCGCGCCAATGACCGCGCCAAATAATGTACCGCGACCACCAATGGCCACCCAGATAATAATTTCAATAGAGTTAATAGGGGTGAATTCCCCCGGATTAATAATGCCTACTTGTGGCACATATAACGCGCCTGCTATGCCTGCTAACATGGCTGATACTACAAAAATAAACAGCGTAAAGTATTCAACTTTGTACCCCAGGAAACGTGTGCGCATTTCAGCATCACGAATACTCACCAGTACACGCCCTAATTTTGAGTTAGTGATAAAGCGGCTAATTAAATACCCCAATATCAATGCCATGGCCGACGCAAAAAACAACACACTTCGGGTTTCAGCGCTTTGTAAGTCAAAACCCAGTATTTCCTTAAAGTCGGTTAAACCATTATTCCCACCAAACCCCATGTCGTTACGGAAAAAGGCCAGCATAAGGGCATAGGTTAATGCCTGCGTGATAATAGAGAGATAAACCCCGGTTACCCGCGACCTAAACGCTAACCAGCCAAATACAAACGCTAATGTTCCGGGTACCAACAAAACCATTACCATGGCAAACCAAAATTGATCAAATCCAAACCAATACCAAGGTAAATTTTCCCAACTTAAAAACACCATAAAGTCTGGGAGATCGGGATTACCGTAAACACCACGCTCTCCAATTTGACGCATTAAATACATGCCCATGGCGTAACCGCCTAAAGCAAAAAAAGCGCCGTGACCCAAGCTTAGTATTCCGCAGTAACCCCATATCAAATCAACCGATAATGCTAATAATGCATAACACAAATACTTGCCGGTTAACGTCAATGCATAAGTAGAAATATAAAATATGGAATCTTGGGGGAATACCAGATTACAAAATGGAAAGATAACGGCAATGGCGATTAACGCCATCAGTAACCGCTGCCCGCCTTTATCACCCACCAATAAAGTCGCGAGTGGGCCGAGCTTTAACTTACTTGAGTCATTCATTGTTTGATTATTTATCATAATTTAACCATCCACCGACCGGCCTTTTAGGGCGAACAAACCACGAGGTCGTTTTTGAATAAAAAGTATAATGGCAACTAATACTATAATTTTTGCCAGTACCGCACCTGCCATGGGTTCCATTACCTTATTGGCGATACCTAACGTCATAGCACCGACTAAGGTTCCCCATAAATTACCCACACCTCCAAACACAACCACCATAAAGCTATCAATGATGTATGCCTGACCCAGGTTAGGCCCAACGTTGGTTAACTGGCTTAATGCAACGCCTGCGACCCCGGCTATGCCTGAACCTAATCCAAATGTTAATGCATCGACCCAACCGGTTCTAATGCCCATGGAGCTGGCCATTGGACGGTTCATGGTTACGGCGCGCATTTGTAAACCGAATAATGTTTTCTTTAATACCAGCGCTAATCCAGCCAGTACCATTAAGCTAAAGATAATGATGTATAAACGGTTATAGGTAAGTTCCAAGCCCGCGTTAACGGTAAAGGTTCCAGCCATCCATTCAGGGGTAATGACGTCTTGATTTAACGGTCCAAAAATACTGCGCACGGCTTGTTGTAAAACCAAGCTAATGCCGAATGTGGCTAACAGTGTCTCCAAAGGACGTCCATATAAATGACGAATTACCGAGCGTTCAATTAACACCCCTATAATCCCACTGACTAAAAACGCGGCGGGTACCGCCACTAACAAAGACATGCCTATGTTATTAGGCATTAGCTGTTGAATAACAAACGTGGTGTAAGCGCCCAACATAATCATTTCGCCATGGGCCATGTTAATCACCCCCATAACACCAAACGTTATGGATAAGCCTATAGCGGCCAGCAATAACACCGCACCCAGTGCCACACCAAAATACACATTTTCTAAGATGCCGTTAAGCTGCATTAGCTGATTGATGGACTCTAAGGTTTTCTTAGCTAACGAGATCTCTAAGGATGAATATTTGTCAGTATTGGCTAAGCCATGATCAATAAATGCTAATAGACCGTTTCTTGTTTCACCATAAAGAGATTTGTCTAGGTATGTAATCGCGTGTAAACGCGCTTCTGCGTTACTGGATTTAAGTGAGATTAGATGTTTTGCCGTACTGAGTATTTCAATAACAAGTTGGTTTTTACCATTAGAATTTTCGAACTCTAAAGCTTTGAGTATTAACGGTAAATGATTGTCATCTGCCGACTTTAATATGGATAAAGCCGCATCAACACGCTTAGATTCAGTCGCTGAAAAAAGTTCTAGCTCAGCGATGGCACCCTTTAGCCGTCCACGAAGTGCATTGTTAATGCCCACTTTTTTCACTTTTCTCTTTTTAAACAGTCCAACTTCTTCACCGCTTATAAATGACGTTGCTAAGACCTTTTTACCTTCAGTTTTAGATATAGTGACAAGTTCAGTGGTTTTTTTAACATAAAATAATCTGCCTTTTAAAACAGATGTGAATAATTCCAAAGCACGATCGTGCTTTGAATCAAGAATATGGTTGATAATGCGTTTTTTTTCGATGTAATCGGCTTTTGCAAGTTTATTCACCGATACTTCAAATGTTACTGTTGGGGCGTTTTTAACGTGAGCCACAGGTTCCTGGGTTTTCTCTGAACTTACTGCGTTGACACTGCTAATCGCCAACATGCAGAAAAGCCATGTCCTGATGATACTCATGGGGTCACCTTGGGAGAGTCTTACGGAATTATTTTTATTGGATTAACAAAATATCCCTTACCGCCATATTAGCGGCAAGGGTTTTTCTATTAATTACTGACCAGCAATAGCGGATCCAGCACACACTTTTGTAACGGTGTTGTAGTTACCGCAGTTTAAAGGTGCAGTCCAATCTGACATTAGGTTTTTGCTTTCTGGAAGGAAGTCAGTCCATGCATCGCCAACGACTACACCATCTGTTTTCCACACAATATCAAATTGCCCATCTTCTTGAATTTCACCAATTAGAACTGGCTTAGATAAGTGATGGTTTTTATTCATAACAGCCGTGCCACCCGTTAAGTTAGCAACCTTAAGGCCGTACATTTCAGCACGTACTTTATCAACATCAACTGATTTTGCGTTTTCAACCGCTTGAACCCACATTTTGAAACCAATGTACGTGGCTTCCATTGGGTCATTTGTTACGCGCTCTTCATCTTTAGTAAAAGCATGCCATGCTTCAATGAACTCGTCATTGGCATCTGATTCAGCACTCATGAAGTAGTTCCATGCAGCTAGGTGGCCCACAAGAGGTTTAGTGTCAAAACCAGATAGCTCTTCTTCACCTACAGAAAATGCTACAACTGGAATATCGTCAGAACCAACACCTTGATTCGCTAACTCTTTATAGAATGGAACGTTGGCATCGCCGTTGATTGTAGAAACAACCGCTGTTTTAAGACCTTTTGAGCCAAACTTTTTAACATCAGACACAATTGTTTGCCAATCACTGTGACCAAATGGTGTGTAGTTGATCATGATATCTTTAGCCGCTACGCCTTTGCTTTTTAAGTAGCTCTCTAAGATTTTGTTGGTGGTACGCGGGTAAACATAGTCAGTACCCGCAAGAACCCAGCGCTTAACACCTTGATTCATTAAATAATCAACGGCTGGAATGGCTTGTTGGTTTGGGGCTGCACCTGTGTAAAAAACATTTTTAGACGATTCTTCGCCTTCATATTGTACTGGGTAGAAAAGTAAACCGTTTAGCTCTTCAATAACGGGCAATACCGATTTACGGGATACAGAAGTCCAGCAACCAAATATTACATCGACTTCTTCTTTTGATAATAGCTCGCGGGTTTTTTCTGCGAATAAAGGCCAGTTAGAAGCAGGATCAACCACAACGGCTTCCAATTTTTTACCTAATATTCCGCCTTTTTTATTTTGATCTTCAATCATCATTAAGACAGTGTCTTTTAATGTGGTTTCAGAAATGGCCATGGTGCCCGACAAGGAATGCAATACACCCACTTTGATTGTGTCAGATGCTTGCGCAATAGCAGCACCTAACGTTAAAGCAGCAATGCCTGCTACTTTTGTAAATTTATTCATCATAGTGTGTACCTTTATTTTATTTATTTTGTACTCCTCTTTTGCAACGGGTATGCCAAAAATAAAAAAGCCCAGAGCTAGCGCTTTTTTAATTATTCGAGCAAATTTTAATGCACCACTTTGAAACTTAGTGGTTAACAAGGGCGCTATAAAAGTGCGAGATTTGTGCGCAAAAAATCGTAAAATGTATTTATGCACTGTTATTTTTAATCACTTGCACGCACACAGAGCAAAAATAATCGTGAAATTATCAGATGATGATAAACATCGTTAATGAAAATGCAGCACTTAAAAAAGTAGTATTTATAAAAACTTATGGTTAATAAGAACGAATTTTTATTGAAGAAGTAGACCTCCTCCGCCAAACGAAAAATATTATTTTTAAAGCGAGCTGATTTTGTAGGTTGCATGTATCCAGAAACCAGAAGACTTCTCATAACGTTATTTTTATTTATTAGTTTTAATTTTTTTAATTTAATGCATGGAGTTAACAAACGAAGGCGATTTGAGTCTAAGTAGACATAATGAAAAAGCAGGGTCGGCTGAAACCAGGTAAGAATTTTTATTAGTCGTTATATGGCGTGGATACTTTGCGTCAATCCGTTTGATCATTGAGTAAGCAATCGGGCAGGGCTGCTTTAAGAGTAATGTGCCACAGAGGTATCACTTGGATGTTATCTTTTCAGAGCCCAATAAAATTGAGTAACCTCTAAAACACGTAGTGAATTTTTTAAATGGAGGGGGGGTACAATAAATTGGTCCGCCCTACAGGATTCGAACCTGTGACCTGCGCCTTCGGAG
>JAPYOO010000319.1 GCA_029938135.1 Bermanella sp.
CGATTATCCACCGAGAAAAAATTACGCCCTGTGGGTAAGGTATCCAAGCGTCCACGGGTAGGAGCACCACTGGGGCCGGGGGGCACAAACTTACCGTCTAGACCGGTAATTAAAGATTGAATTTCAAGATGAGCACTTAACTGTAGGGCTTTGAATAATGTTTGTTTGATATAACGTATTTGTACTTTTGTTCTAGGGAAATCAATATTAAGCGATGTTACATCTTCATCATTTAAAATATATGTATGCATAAACTGCAACGCCAACAACTCCAAGCGTTCGCGACTGTCAGCCTGAGTACGCCAAACACTGTCACTGATACATTTTAGGATTTCAGGTTTATTGCCTGCCCAGTTAGTTTGGTCTGCCGCTAGTGGGTCAAAATCAATACCGTCAACTTTTAAATTAAGATCCTTGGCCAGGTTATGCAAGATGCCTGAACTGGCCGCGCCCTTGCCTCTGGGTAAACGCAACAAGGCCACCAGAGTGTCGGCCAACTTATCTGCATTGGGCAAGGCCCCCAAAATATGCAAACCATGGCGAATCTGTGCTTCTTTTATTTCACACAGGTAGGCATCCAGTTGGCTGAGTACTTCGTCATCTTGATTGTCACTGTTGTTACTGCTCTTACTTAGGCCAGTTAATTCCTGCAACAGGTTAGAGTCACGTAACTGTTGCAATATTTGTTCACGTAGCCAATTTTCACGGCGCTCATCCAGGCCCAAAGCTTGGTAATACTCATCCACTAAATTTTCAAGTTCGGCCAACTCGCCATATGTTTCGGCGCGGGTCATGGGCGGCATAAGGTGATCTATAATCACCGCCTGCGTACGGCGCTTGGCTTGTGCCCCTTCTCCTGGATCATTAACAATAAACGGATAAAAATTGGGCATGGGCCCCAGCGCAATGTCCGGCCAGCAATTTTGCGACAATGCGGTTCCCTTGCCCGGTAACCATTCTAGATTGCCGTGTTTTCCCACATGAATCACCGCGTTTACCTGGTATTCATGGCGCAGCCAAAAATAAAATGCCAGGTAACTGTGGGGAGGCACTAAATCAGGGTCATGATAGTTAGCCAACAAATCTAAGTTAAAACCTCGCGCCGGTTGAATGCCCACAAAGGTTTCTCCCAGGCGAATACCCGCCAACATGAGTCGTGCATTACGACACTTAGGGTCTTTTTCTGGGCCGCCCCATTTTTCCCACACTGCTTGCTGGTTTTCTATTGGTAGTTTTTTAAAAAAACGTAAGTATTCATCCAAGCCTATGCTCTGCCAGCAGGGTAACTGGTGCAGAGTATTAGGGTTGTTAGTAACGCTGCCCAATAGCTGCTTAATTAATGCCGTACCATCAGCCGGAATATTTTCTAGCGGATAATTGGCATCTTTAAGCGCCGTTAAAATATTGATAGTGGATTGAGGTGTATCAAGGCCCACCCCGTTACCGATGCGGCCATCCTTGGTAGGATAATTTGCCAATATCAGGGCGACGCGTTTTTGTGAATTATCAGTGGCAACCAGAGCGCAGTAGGCCTTTGCCAGCTTAACCACAAACAATGCTCGCTCTTGATGCAATGTATAACGCACCACCGGCGTTTCACAGCGTTGATTGAAATGGCTTTCACTCTTGAAACTCACCGCACGGCTAATGATGCGACCGTCCATTTCAGGTAACACCACATGCATGGCAATATCACGACTGCGCAGCCCCTGTGAATAATCCTGCCAATCCTCTTGGGTACCGCTTGCCAATATTAATTGCAATACCGGCAGCTCCTTTGCGAACGGCGATTCTATAAAAGTAGGTTCACTGGCCAGATCGGCATTGGCTTTCGTGTTGCTCGCAAAACCTGTGGTATTCAATATTAATTTGGCATCACTTTTTTCAATAAGAGTGTTCACTAGGGCCAGACAGTTTTCATCTTTCAGTGAAGCCAGTGCAATGGGCAAAGGGTTTAGCCCCTGGCTTTCCATTACCAAGATTAAGTCATCGAACATTTTAGTATTGGCGCTTTGTAGGTGGCTGCGATAAAACAGCAACACACATACGGGTTTGGATTTTTCATCACCAATATTTTTCTGCCAGCGTGTGCGCCAATCATTTAAACTGGTCTGTTGAAAACTCCCTTTATGGGCTGGCATATAGATCATGCAAGGAGGTAGCGCCTGGGGATCCTGCCAGCTTAATTCAATATCAAAATACTGTGCGCCCAGAAAATTAAACAAGTAGTGATTATTATCCACACCGCTTTCACGCAGATAACGCCATATTTTATAAGCGTCCTGATAACCCACAGTGCATGCTTTAAAAAGCGCTTCATCTTCACTGTCGTCACCGGGTACAATGATTAAGGTGCGCCCCTTCTTTTGTGCCCACAGTTGTAACTGCTCAAACCCATATTGCCAATAACCCTCCCCACCCAATAAAGACACCACCACCAGTTTGGCATTTTTCAATACTTTTTCTTGGTAAAGATCAAACGCTGCCGGTTTTAACAGGTGCATCCAGTTGGCTAAGCGTACCGACGGAAAGTCTTGAGGCAGCGCATCAACAGCAGATGCCAAAGCACTAAGACTGCTATCTGCCGCCGACAATATTATAATGTCGGCCGCAGACTGTTGCAGATCTATAATGCCTTCGTCATCCACATACCCGCCGGGTTGAGAGGCAAATAAGTGCATGCTTAAGCGATTTCCAGCAAAGATTCTTCCAACACTTGAGTGATGGCAAGCTTATCTAAACCCTTACCTATGAATACCAGATTGGTGGCACGCGCTTCTTCGCTTTCCCAGAGTCGATCGAAGTGAACCTGCATGCGCTCACCCACGGCCTGTAAAACCTGACGCATGGGTTTATCGGCGATAGCGATGAAACCTTTTACCCGATAAATATTATTGTCAGCTAACAGAGACTGCAAAGAGGCTTGCAGCTTTTCAGAATCTACTTCACCTAGGGTAATGACAAACGAATCAAAATGATCATGGGCATGTTCGTGATGTTCGCCGTGTGTATGGTGATGGTCGTGGTGGGTATGTACCGATTCAATTTGATCTTCGCTGGCCGCCCCCATGCCCAATAAAGTATCCAATGACATGCCTTGGGTTATGCCCTGACTCGCATAAACAGTCTTAACGCTTGCTGGGACTTTTTTAGCGACAATACTGTTTACCCGTTTACGTTGGGTTTCATCCAGTAAGTCATCCTTGCTCACAATGACTAAATCGGCTGCACCCAATTGGTCATCCAGTAATTCTTGCAAACTGGGGTCGTGATCCAGATTTTCGTTGGCGGCTCGCAGCAACTCTACCTGGTCTTCATCATCGGCAAATCGTCCTGCTGCTACCGCCGGACCATCAATAAGAGTGATCACTGCATCCACTGTGCAAAACTGTTTTATCTCGGGCCAATTAAATGCCTGTACCAGTGGCTTGGGTAACGCCAGCCCGCTGGTTTCAATTAAAATGTGGTCTATGTCATCACGGCGGGCCACCAATTGTTGCATGACGGGTAAAAACTCTTCTTCCACCGTGCAGCAGAT
>JAPYOO010000320.1:0-1666 GCA_029938135.1 Bermanella sp.
TGGATGGTGCTAAATTACGCGTTATGGATACATTAGATGGCATCAAAACAGTTGTAGCCGTGGTTGAAACGGGCTCGTTTACGGCGGCGAGTGAGCGCCTGGGCATGTCTAAAGCGCTGGTGAGTAAATACGTGGCTGAGGTTGAAGACGCGCTGGGCGTGCGTTTGATTAATCGCTCAACCCGCCGCTTAGCCCTAACCGAGGCTGGCCAGCGTTACTATGATCAGGCACTACCGTTACTAGAAGAGTTTACTGAAATGGTAGACAGCGTCACCGGTGAGCAGTCTAGCCCACGGGGTTTGTTACGCATTAGTGTGCCGGTCACGTTTGGCGAAATGTCGTTGGCGCCCCTTATGCCTAAGTTTTTACAGCAGTACCCTGATATGGCTGTAGACCTTCAATTAAACGATAAGATGATTGATATGCTGGAAGAGGGCATTGATGTGGTGATTCGTATTGGCGCGGTGGATGATTCCAGTTTAATTGCCAAACACATACAAACGTTGCCATTGGTTTTGTGTGCGTCGGCTGACTATATAAAGCAGCAGGGTCGCCCTGATATGCCCGAACATTTGGCCAAACATCATTGCATTATTGACAGTAATTTTAGGGTGGGCAAACACTGGCCTATTGTTTCGCCCCAAGGTGATACTACGTTAGTTGAGGTAAATTCACGCATTACCGCCAATAGCCCAAGGGCGGTTAAAGAGATTGCCTTAGCCGGCGGCGGTATCGGCATGATTCCCCGTTTTATTGTGCAGGATGCTTTACAGGATGGCCGCCTAGAAGAGATATTACCCAGTTATTCCACATTAGAATTTGGCTTGTTTGCCATTTACCCGCACCGGCGCTATTTGGCGCGTAAGGTGCGGTGTTTTATTGATTTTTTGGTAGTGGAGTTTGCGTCACGTTAGGCTTTAAATTTACCTACTAATGCGTGGTTACGCTTACCGGGTAGCCAATGGCACTTTCTTTACTGCCCTGAAGTGATGTGACCGCGAAGGTGTACTGTGTATTAAAGGTTAGCTCACTTATGTTCGTTACAAATTGATTGTGTGGTAGTTGGGCTAAAAGATCTTTTTGGCCGCTTGCAGGATCATAGTCATACACGTTATAGCCGCTTACTTTTTTTTGGCTAAGGGATGCGTTCGCCTGCCATTGTATCGTCACAGAATTATTATCAGCGGTGGCGGTGACATTAAAGGGCGGCACCACATAGCCTAAATACCCCCATATATAATTTGTTAAGGTTTGGTCTTCAACGGCAAAACCTCTTGCACCATTAATGGACGCTTGTGAAAGTTTACACCGCGTAATATTTTCTCAATTTAATGAGGGGGGGTAAGCATATAGAGTCGGCCGCTGCTAAATGATTTGATACCGAGTCACGGGTAATGGCTTACAAGCGAATAAACCTACGATCACAATAATAATTAGACCGCAGCTCCCAGCAACATCGAACTAAAACTAAAGTCCTTTAGGTGCTTTTGTTCTATAGGGCGCCCCGTAGGTCTTCCCCCTGAAACTATACTGTTTATACGTTTATGTTAATGGGAATCACTATGTTAAACCCCCTCCTAAATAACGGGCTTAGCAGTATTGTCCTATGTTGTTGTTTGTTTGCATTAACCGCGTGTTTAGACGACAGCGATTCGTCCGTGTTAGT
>JAPYOO010000320.1:1766-3501 GCA_029938135.1 Bermanella sp.
AAGACTCAACCGTGGATCTCAAACCTGTGTAACAGCGACGCGTGGGGCTCGGGGCCAGCTTTAAATATGGATGCTCAAGGCTGGGTCACTAGCCTTGCCAGTAATCAATGTGCCGATACCTTGGCCTTTGGCTCACAAGCGGGGCACTACCCCGATGGCGAATACGTGGCGTTGTTTGAAGGGGAGGGCAGTGTGTCTTTTCGGTGGGATGTTCAGCCCGAAGTCGCTCATTTACAAGGGGCCAATATAGAACTTAAAAATGGCCTTAAGCGCTTAACCTTTACCTTGCCCAAAACAGATCAAACCGACCTAGGCATTGGCATTCGTGTTTCCAGTGTGGGTGCCAACCCGCTTAAAAATATTCGCCTTATATTACCCGGCGGCATGTGTGGGCGCAGTAGCAGTGAACTAGACTATTTTGCTTTTTGCCAAACGGATCGGGGTGGTACGGGCACGTGCCCGGTAAGTGAGAGCTGTTTTGACTTTGAAGATATTTACTGGGATCGCTTTACCGATTCTATCGCCAGCATGAATCAACCCAAAGCTATTTTTCACCCAATGTACGCGGCCAGTTATCAGCAATATAGAGCCATACGGTTCATGAAGTGGTTGCGCCCAGAAGACAGCGAAGTACAACACTGGAATGAGCGTGTCACCGTGCAAGCGCAAAGCTTCAGCGATGACACTAAAGGGCTTCCCATAGAATATATTTTAGCCTACGCCAATTTATTAAATACCGATGCCTATGTAAACGTGCCCATGAAGGCCAATGATGAATACGTGACGCAATACGCGCAACTTTTAAACAGCGGATTAAAGACTCATCTAAAAATGTACTTGGAATACGGCAACGAAATTTTTAATCCGGTCACACCACTGCCCTATGGTCATGCGTTAGCCAGAGCCAATGCCAGTGGCTCGGGCATCCCCAGTACCGACAGCGACCTTGTTAAAACGGCCAAATTTACCGCACGACGCTCCAGTGAAATATTTGATATTTTTGATGCCCACATCACCAACGGTACCGATCGCCTTATTAAAGTATTGGTAGGGTTTAATCCATTAAGTGACTACACACTAAATGTTTTAGATTTTGAAGGCGCCGCCGCCAAAGCCGATGCGTTAGCGATTAACGGCTATATTGGCCCAAACAGATTGTACGTAGACAGTGTGGCGGCATTTGATGCCATGAATGTAGAGCAAATATTACAAGAAATTAATTTGGGCAATGTGGTTAATTCAGAATCATCTTTGCTGGAGCTTAATCAAAATTATATTACCCACGCAGCTTATGCCAGTGATCGAGGTTTACAGCTTATTGCCTACGAAGGCGGTAACTTCATGCAAACCACAGGCGCACCTCAAGCCACCATAGATGCTTTTTTTAGCCTTAACCGCGATAGCCGCTTAGGCGATGCGTTTGTTGAAAATGTAAATAATTTTCAACAGGCCGGTGCCACCGCCTTTTTTTATTTTTTAAACGAAGATTTCTGGACCCATGAAGGGGCGTTTGGCGCCATGCGTTATCAAGATGAAACCCGCAGCGAAGCACCTGTGTTTGATACGTTAATGACCTACATAGAACAAACGGCGTGCTGGTGGAGTGATTGTGAACGAAGTCTGCCGGATGATTAACGGTAATAGAGAGCGTTATGCATATTAAGGTTGTGGCAGCCGTATGGCTGTGCATATTCATAATGGGCTGTAGCTATGAAAATAAGGCCCCCATAAAAGT
>JAPYOO010000321.1 GCA_029938135.1 Bermanella sp.
TAAGCCTTATATTACAGATAGTTAGGAGTGAGAGAGCCTGTGATTGTGGTTTGGTTGCAAAACCTACTTCACTTAGCAGTCCTTATAGTTACTCTCTACGCAACGGCTGAACGTGTGTTTGTTTTTTATCACAGTCTCAGATCCTCTGGTTTAAATTTTAACGTGAAATTACGGAAATTGGCGTCGAATATACCAATATTTAGCTCACTTAACTTGTCAAACCTAGCCACTTTTAACACCGCTTTATTGACTGAAGCAACGAAGGCGTCCGTTGCACTCGCATCTCGATATAACACTTCTACATTGACAATTTCTCCGGTTGGCACCAGTTCAATTCCAAGTTCGACAACCATACCTGTACGTGCATCAGCGGGCCGTACCCAACGTTGGCGTATTTCATTTCTAATATAATCTACTGCTCCAGTAAGCTCTACACTATCTGGACTATAAGTGGAGGTTCCTTCGTCAACTAGCAAACTATCTAACGCCTGTTGAATTTCAGCTAGCGGCTGCATAGTTTTATTGTCTTCTGCCTCTTTATCAATCATCCAGCAATCTGTATAGCCACTCTCGAAGCAACGGCTAGACATATCCTGTGCTTTGGTTATTTGTGCAGCAGTCATGTTCTCAGCAAGACGTTTTTTACGAAGATCAGCCAATCCATTATCGTTAGAGGCGCTTAAGTTCCACCACATATAGGATCGCAAATAGTCTGCAAGAACTCCCTCACCATCTTCATACATTTCTGCCAGAGAATATTGCGCCCAACTATATCCTTGCTGAGCCGATAAGCTATACCACGCGATCGCTATCTTATCGTTTTCTGGTACCCCTTTCCCATGTCGGTACATACTCGCCAGACCGTCCTGACCTATAGGACTTCCTTGATCAGCTGCTTTGGTCCACCAATAGAACGCAGTTCTATCATTCTTAGTAACATGCTCACCCCTCTCATACATCAAAGCGAGATAATATTGATCTTCAATACTCCCCTGTTCAGCAGCCAACGTGTACCATTTTACTGCTTTCTTACTGTCCTGTGGAACGCCCATACCTCTTATGTAAACAAGCCCCAGATACGACTGAGCGCGCATATGACCGCTCTTTGCCAAAACAAGCATCTCAATCAAATCGTTTTCATCATATCCTGCAAGGAAGGCATTAAGCGCACTATTATAGTCAGCAGCATCATCTGCAACTGCAACTGCACTCCCGAAGAGCATTGAGAATACCAACGGTACTAATAACTTGTTTAAACTCATCAGCTCATCACATCCTTTAGTTAAATTATTAATCAATACTTAACGTAGCAGTTCAGATTTTAGTGAGGGACCTGAACGACTATTGCTTATCTAAGAGTTCCATGAAAAAGATACTGTTCAAAGCCCAATACGGATTTTGTGCTCTTGGTCTTATGCACGAGAGCACTGATCAATCGGAGCTTAGCCGACATAAAGGCATATTCAATATCGTCATCATCATTTATATAGCAGGAATCTTCTAGCTTATGAAGTTGTTGAAATCCTCTTAGCAGTTCTCCATCAAGGCCTATACGTAAACCGTCTTTTGATTCTTCCGACTCTACAATGCTGTTATATATGGAGTCATTTTCAAACCTGAGCATGACGGCATAAATTATTGGTACAAAGCTTATAACTAGTTGATACACGGATGGCGCGTCAATGTCATATATGAGGTTATACAGCCACACACCCCCTACCAAAATGCATGTCGCAATTATGGATTGGACTATAAGTCTTGAGTTCAGTTCTCGTTTTGCTTTTTTAGTCACGATTCTTTGGTCAATACGGCCTATCTGAATCGTCACGTCCCGAAGGGTTCGGTACTCTTTGTTATACTCATTGATTAATTGGGTGCTGCTATTACCCATATCATCAAGTAAGTCGTCTATCTTTTGTTCAATCTCTTTAAGTGTTTCTTTCATGCCGACTCCATCCACTTTTATAATTGTCCATAAACGAGTAATCCTTTTCAAAAAACTCTGATGCAGCCTCACGTAGCGAATAAACATTTGCATCTACTAGCTGCGAACCAGCAACCACCTCTTCAGTTGTCATGCCGAATGAGTTATCAACTTTTACGATATCTGTATCCAGTCCAACATCCAAACCTGTAACTTCTTTAAAGTTGCGCTGCATAGACGCTCTCAAGTCATTGGTAAAGCCTAAGCGTACAATAAAGGAGTCATGGATTGGCAGAACAACAACATCCTGCTCTAACAGATCAAGCATAATCTTCTCGGCTATAATGCTCTCAATGAATTGGGCATGTAAGCCTGCGCCACTCTGCATACTGTCAAAAATAGGTTCGTGAGTGAGCTTTATTTGTTTTAGAAGTTGTTTATGATTAAGGCCAAGTACTTTAGCTTCACCTGATCCAAGTCTATAGACCCCGTCCTCATCGTTGATCATTGCATTGAGGAATTCCTTAACCAAAGGGCGCCTTACGTCTTTTTTCCCTTTCCAAGCATCCAATCCAACATCATAGGGGTCAAAGTCGATAGGTATTGTTTCGCCAGCTTGGCCATAAATAATACGAGGTGCAACTCCAGAGAAGTCTACTTCGGTTACCTTGTTGCCATCGATGCGAATATGAGGCCTGTGCCTTTCAGGTATTCCTTGCCACCATCCCCTATAGAATCGACCACCTTTTTCCATTGAGCCTCTAGAGAAAATTCTAGTGAGCTGGACTGATGTGAAGTCAATATAGCTCTTTCTTAATTTATCGCTGTTCTCTGCAAGCTCGACTTCGAGTGCATTTAAATTACTGTTCGTTAGGTCCATTGAAATGCAGTGTTGAACAAGCTGCTCGTTAATCTTATGTAGGTTACTTCTGTATTGGATTACTTCTTCAGTTGACGGGACAGGCATCTTGAATTTAGTTGTTTGGCCCTTTTTCCTGATGGCTTTACCTGTCTTCTTATTCCGATTTACGTCCTTTAGCTCAACCAGACAATCTTTATCTATGACATCCTGAGGCATCCATATAAACCCAATTCGTTTGAATTCTTTGCCTAAGCTATATGAGGGATAGGCGAGCGTATAGTTTTGTCTGATTTCAGCAGGCGCAGATATTATCCATCTCATTGATACTAATGATTCATATACTTTAAGGGCTGTACGGTGAGAGTGCTTAATCTTGGTGCTTGTGCGGTCTGTTACGCTGTAAGAACGAGGAGATTGTGGATAGCTAAGCCATAGCTTGTTTTGTGATCGAGTAAAGTAAGCACTGTATAGAGCAGATATGACCACACTGCTTGTGTGCATGATCTTTGCTTCTCTGGCGTCCATATTGACGCCTTGAGACCCATCCCTGTAGGTAGACAGTACGTGCTCCGTTAGCTTGTTAGCTAATGAATTCAGGTCTTTGTTCTGTAGCACTCTAAACCAGTCGAACCGTTTGTTAATCATGCGTCTATTCGTAACTCTTAACAATCAACAAGAAGTCTGTATTGTGGTATCCAGTGTGCCC
>JAPYOO010000322.1 GCA_029938135.1 Bermanella sp.
TCATTAGTGAGCTACAGGAACTTATGCACAGTCCCGTAGAGTTATGCGGCATTGGTACTGGTTATCAATTGTTTTTTAAGAATTAGCTGTTATGGTTGTGGACAAATGAAAGGCGGCGATGGAAATGCTGTGTAAGTGTTTGAGCGTAAAGGGAAAATACGTATCCCCCCAAAGCCGCATATAAATTCTTATCAGCACTCAAGCCGCATAACTGAACTGTTATGAGTCCATATGAAAATAAATCAGCAGTTAATAGATGCTTTTGAAGATCTGAATTTAGCGGCAATGGAGCGTGCCATTAAAGAAGGTGCAGATGTAAATTGCTCTCACCCTGACGGTGGTTCGTTGCTCTCTGTTGCAGTGGATTTCGCAATAGATAGTAATATTCAGGGGGGAGGGCGTCCCGGGGAAGAAGAACTAGAGTATGTTACTTTACTCCTAAAAAGTGGCGCAGCTATAAACTTAAAACTTGATGATCACTCAAGTGCTCTTGAGTGCGCTAAAGCATATAAGCATGCGGCAAATGTGGTAGTTTATCTTGAAAGTTACAACTCATAACAAGTTGCTGCTGCGGAAAATTTACTCGCTGTCGCTCCTAAATTTCCGCAGAGCAAGGCGTTATGAAATAAATATATGGAAACTAAAATGAATATAAAAGTATTGGCAGTGTTTCTGTTTGCGATTCTTCAAGGCTGCGCCACTGCTACAGCGGAGTTTACTAAGACTGGTAGCTATTCATCTGAGGGGCGAGATTTAAACTGTAGTTTTAATGTGTTTTTAACTGCGCCAGATAAACACTTTAAAGAGATTGGAGTTGTAGACTTTGTTGGTCATTATTCTTGGATGCCACACACAGCTTCAGAAGCAAAAAATTTGGCATCCTCAGATGTATGCTCTAATGGGGGAAATGGTCTGCTTTTGTGGGAGGCTAACGGTGACGGAGGATATACCAAAGGTGTTGTGATACATTTTCCAGAATGAAACTTCATAACAAAGCAAGGCAATATCGTGCAGCAAGCTGCACTGGACTCGTCGCTACGCTCCTCGCCGTTGCTCGCGGGCGTTCTGCATTTTTGGAGAGTAAATGAAAAAAGTATTATTCCTATGCAGTAAGAATAAGCTTAGAAGTCCAACGGCTGAAGCAATCTTCAATAACGTAGATGACTGGGAAGTATATTCAGCTGGTATTAGCAACGATGCTGAGGTTCATGTGAGTGTCGAAGACATCGAATGGGCTGATTATATCTTTGTTATGGAGAAGGCCCATAAAAAGAAATTGAGCAGTAAATTTGGTCGAGTAATTAGAGATCAAAAAGTAATCTCGTTAGATATTCCAGATGACTACGAATATATGGATAAAAAACTAATCGAGATACTTCAATCAAAGGTGCCGGGGCTTGTACATTAACCGGCACGGAGGAAGTGCCTGCAATCCGGTAAGGTGCTAAGTAATCCAAGTTAGTCCATGTCATCGCTAACTATAGCGGCAGGAATAACGGTTATTGCTATCGCTTATCTACACACAATCTCACCTCCCTCCCCCTCTAGTAATCGATTGCCTTTAGCCCTGTTGGTATGACACTCATCGGATTTTGTCGCGGCACGCGGCGTTGACGGTGGGTGCTATATCAATAGGGCTAAACCACACTGTATTGGGGTAGGGGAAGATGTAAAAGAATAAACAAACCTAGGGTTTTAATTGGATTTTTTGGTTCGCGTGCAAGCACGCTCCTACGAAGGCTTAGGCTTGAATTCAAAAGGGGTATTCTGTAAGCGAGCTCACTTAAACCCACCGAAAGCTGTCCACCAATTATCAACCCAGGCGTTTAAGCCAGACACAAAAAAGCCGAATCAATGATTCGGCTTTTTTTATTAAAACAAATTCTAGTCAGTTATTAAAACTGATCAGCATCCATTTCAAACAAGCACTCTGCGCCGCCTTTAACGGCTTCAGATAACGAGATGTACCTTGGCAATAAACGCTTAGTGAAGAAGCGCGCTGTGGCTAGCTTGTTAGCGTAGAAAGGCTCACTGCCTTCTTTCTCTAGGGCTACCACTGAACTCATGGCAAACATGTAAGAGAACGAGGCGTAACCAAACACTTGCAAGAATTCAACAGACGAAGCGCCAATTTCATTAACATCGCTTTGTGCTTTATCCATAACCCATTCAGTTAGGTCAACCAAGTTGGCAACCGCAGCTTTTAATGGATTAATGAATTCGGCCATCTTGTCATTGCCTTCTTGCGTGGCAATAAAGGCATTGATTTCTTCGATGTATAACTTGAAGAATGCGCCGCCATTAGCTGCAATCTTACGACCGATAAGGTCAAGAGATTGAATACCGTTAGTGCCTTCATAAATCTGAGTAATACGTACGTCACGTACATGTTGCTCTTGGCCCCACTCACGAATAAATCCGTGACCACCAAATACTTGCTGACCAGCAATAGTACTTTCTAGCGCAGTATCGGTTAAGAAAGACTTAACAACTGGTGTTAACAAAGACACCATGGCTTCGGCTAGCTTTTTGTCTTCTGCGTTATCTGAAAACTTAGAAATGTCCAACCACTTAGATGCGTAAGTAGAGAACGCACGACCACCTTCCGTTAGTGCACGCATGGTTAATAACATACGACGCACGTCTGGGTGAACGATAATTGGATCAGCGGCTTTCTCTGGGAATTGCTTACCCGTTGGCGCACGGCTTTGAATACGATCGTTGGCGTAGGTTACTGCGTTTTGGTAAGAGTTTTCAGCAATACCAACACCCTGAATACCCACCGCAACGCGCTCGTAGTTCATCATAGTGAACATGGCGTTAAGGCCTTTATTTTCGCCGCCCACTAACCAACCTTTAGCACCATCGAAGTTCATTACGCATGTGGCAGAAGCTTTGATACCCATTTTGTGTTCAATAGAACCACAAGAAAGCGTATTGCGCTCACCCAAAGTGCCGTCTTCGTTCACTAAAAACTTAGGCACGATGAACAATGAAATACCTTTAGGACCAGCAGGTGCATCTGGAAGCTTAGCAAGAACAAGATGGATAATGTTCTCCGCCATGTCGTGCTCGCCCCAAGTGATGAAAATCTTAGTACCACTTACATCAAAAGAACCGTCAGCATTTGGCACCGCTTTAGTACGGATAATACCTAAATCAGTACCGGCATGAGGCTCGGTTAAATCCATAGCGCCCGCCCAAGTACCTGCGTACATGTTCGGTAAGTATTTATCTTTTAATTCTTGGCTTGCGTGTGCCGCAATAGAAAGACAAGCACCCGCTGTTAGCATTGGTGCTAGACCGAAGGATACACAAGATCCCTGAATCATTTCTTCAACCTGGCCCACCAACATTTTAGGCATACCCATGCCACCAAATTCAGCACTGCCACCAAGACCGCCCCAGCCGCCTTCGCTGTATGTTTGGTATGCGTCTTTAAAACCGTCAGGTGCTGTTACTT
>JAPYOO010000323.1 GCA_029938135.1 Bermanella sp.
GAACAATCCCATGTTAGCCTCCAAATACGCGTGCTAAGAAACTTTTCTTTTGCGCTTCTAAAAACCGGTGGGGTACCGCTTCACCCAGTAGGCGTGCCACGGCATCGCTATACGCCGAGCCCGCGTCACTTTTATCATCCAGTATTACAGGTGTACCCTGGTTAGACGCTTTTAATACATCTTGTGACTCTGGAACCACGCCCAACAAGTCCACCGCTAGAATTTCTTCTACGTCGTTAACGCTGAGCATCTCGCCGTCTTCCACTCGTTGAGGGTTGTAGCGGGTTAATAATAAGTGCTCTTTAACCGCTTCGCCTTGTTCCGCTTTACGGCTTTTGCTTTGCAAAATACCAATGATACGGTCACTGTCACGTACTGAGCTGACTTCTGGGTTGGTGACGATAATGGCTTCGTCGGCAAAATACAGGGCCATTTGAGCGCCCTTTTCAATGCCTGCTGGGCTGTCGCAAATAATGAAATCAAACTCTTCGCCTAGCTCGGCCAATATTTTACCCACGCCTTCAATGCTTAAAGCATCTTTGTCTCGAGTTTGTGAGGCCGGTAAAATGTACAAGTTTGGAGTACGTTTATCTTTAATCAGGGTTTGCTTAAGATTGGCTTCGCCGTTGATCACGTTGACGAAATCGTAAACCACACGACGTTCACAGCCCATGATTAAGTCTAGGTTTCTTAGGCCCACGTCAAAATCGATGACCACTGTCTTGTGGCCTTTCATGGCCAAACCGGTACTAATGGCGGCACTGGTGGTGGTTTTACCCACCCCCCCTTTGCCTGAGGTTACTACGATAATTTTTGACATGTTCACTCGTGGCACCGCTTTGTTGTTTGTTAATGAGTATTTAGTAAACGCTTTATAGAATCAAGTAGCTAATACAGGATTACTTATAACATTTTTGAAGGTTCTATTTATAAAGTTCACACACTTTGCAAAATGAGGCGGCCATCCTGCATTTGTATGTAACACGTTTTTTGCCAATGCTGGCTGTCCATGTCATCACTTACTTGGTATTCCCCGGCAATTGAAAACAGTTCAGCCTCAAGTTTGTGGCAGCTGATACTGGCGTTTTTATTGCCTTGAATGCCGGCCAATGCACGCCCATAAAGAGTACCGTGAATGTGAATGCTACCGGACGCTAGTACTTCAGCACCCTGGCCCACATTGCCCATGATGATTAGATCACCATCCGGGTTAACCACCTGTTGGCCACTGCGCACCGCGGTTTTTATTAATTTAGGGCTAGGTGTCTTAGGCGCTTTTTTTGTTTTGGCTGTTGAGCTATCACCGACTAACGCCAACCCCAGTGTTTGGGCTAGGGACTCGTTTTCTTGTGTGCAGCGTAAACCCACGGGAATAAAGTGCAGCTTTTGAAGGCACTCTAACAAGGCCTGAGCGTCAGATAGAGATACTGGCATGCTTGGCAATTGAATAACAATGGGCGCAAACTTAAGCAATTGAGGGGCCTGTTGAAGACGCTTAGCCAGGTCTGCCTCAATGGCGTGCAAATCCAAGCTGTGCAGCTCCAGCACAGTAAAGGGCTGAAGGCTGGCTTTTAAACGCAACACTGGGGCGCAATCTTGGCTCGCTTCCATCTGAATGTAATCTCCTGCCGCGGCCTAGGGTTTAGGCTTCAACTTTTTTTAAGGTTAACGGCGCATGACTAAACTGGATGCCGGGCCAGCTGTGGATCATAAACTGGCGTATGTTCTGATGGTCAGTACCATTAGGCGTGGCTTGTACGTCACGGTAATGTTCGCCAAAACATGCCAGTGTTTGCTCTGGGGTAAAACCGTTTAAACGGCCCAGTGCAAAGACCTTAAGGCTGCCTTCATTTTGACCTGATTCATTGTTAACGGCTTGTTCGTCTAAACCATTTTTAAACGCGCAGCTTGAGAGATCGTACCACTTCTCTACAAGGGCGAGTGTATCGCTAAACTGGGCGGTGTTGGCATTTAGCGTTTCACGCAATGCGCTCATGTCACTTTGCAATGCTTGCTGCTGATTAAATAAAGCCATTTCCAGATCGCCGCTAGGCATTTGGTAATTTTGCTTCCAATCGCTATACGGCATATCACTGTAGGCCCATTGGCGAGCATCATCCCCTGAGATTTCTAGGCCTTCGTTTTCAGCTGCGCTCTTGTACCATTTGCCTAAACAATTACGGCAAAAGCCCGCTAGGGTCATAAGCTGAATATTCTGCACGTCTTTACGGGTATTTAGATGTTTAAGAAAGCGGCGCATAACGGCGGCTTCAATTTGGGAGTTATCCATGGCGGGGCATCAATATTATTTATGTACCGCTATTGTACTGTGGCTGGTGACGGCTAGCAAAAACAATTAGCGGGTATCGACGTGCCGGGCCTGAGGTAAAAGCATTAGCGATTACGAAATGGCACCTGATGGGTACATAAATAGCGGCCCCACTCAATGACACTGCGGGGAAAATGACGGCGTACAATGGCATCCACAATCTGTGCGGTGCGGTAGTCGGTTTTTTTCAAGACTAAAAAGACCAGGTCGCTGCGGCGCCATTCAAATTCGGCCAATTGGCAGGGGATTTTAGCCGCGCGGACTAGGTAAGCAATTTGGTAGGCCGCCTCTCGTTTCATTAATAATAGCCAATAGCGGCTGCGTAATATTTCAACCGCGCGCAAATCAGCGTACTGAATTTCTATTTCGGCTTTTACGGACAGGTCGCGACCTTTTTCACTGCAATGCAGCAGCAACGCCGCAAATTTTTTAGGTTCACCTTCGTTTTTATAATAATAACGGCCATCCCATTCGCGGTAAACAAAGGGGTAATGCTTGCCTTGTTCAGAAAATAATTCGTGGCTTAGCTGGTCGAAGTGTTCGGCATGAAAGGTGGGGATTTCTTTACATTCGGCTTCGGCGTACTCCACTATATGATCATAATGACTTTCAGAGGTGCTGGACTCTACCGCTGTGATATTGCGTATAGATAAATATCGTTTAAATGTACGAGTCTTATAAACTTTAAGTAATAACTGGGCACAGTCTTGCCATTGATCTCCTGCGTGCTCTAAGGATGCTGCGGCGGCTTGATGGGTATCATGAAGCGATAACCAGCGGTGCGCTAAATAACTCTTGGGGTTGATTTCACCCAGTAATTCCATTGGCATTTCAGACACATAGCGCACGCAATACCACACAGGGAAGATGCGTTGTAATAACAAATTACACCAAGTTTCAAAGTCTACCAATTTTAAGCCGTTAGACTTTTTAGCAGGTTTAGGTTGGGGTTCGCTGGTGCTCATGAAGGCCCTTTATATTGCCATGCACATACCTTGTGGCTGGAATGGCCTTAATATGTGCTTTTAAATGTACATTCCCTTGTTAATTCCTCGGCTGAAAACTCGACAACTTTAATTTACTGGTCTTTATAATAAGGATAGCCATAAAAAGGGATG
>JAPYOO010000324.1 GCA_029938135.1 Bermanella sp.
AGAAAGCCTCTTCATTAATATTGACTTTAGGTGCAATGAATTTGTGCTGGGCCATAAGTAGCAAGGAATTAACTAATGGCAAAAATTAACCTCAGGCCGTGGCGTGAAGAGCAGCGTCAAGAGCGACAAAAAGAATATGTTACGGCTTTGGCTGTAGTGTTTGCTTTGGCATTGGGTCTCTGGTGGTTGGTAAGTGGTGCTGTGGGTGCTGCGATTTCGGATCAACAATCCCGAAATGATTACTTGGAGCGACAGGGGGCTTCATTAGATAAAAAAATTAATGAGATTCGTGAGCTAAGAACTAAGCGTGAGCAATTGCTTGATCGTATGCGCTTAATTCAGGATTTACAGGGTAATCGCCCGGTTATCGTGCGTGTTTTCGATGAGTTGGCACGGGTGATGCCTGAAGAGCTTTTCTTTAAACAAATAACGGCTAAAGGAACTAACTTTACATTGAAAGGGCGGGCGGCCAGTAACGAACAAATTTCTCAGCTCATGCGAAATTTTGATCAATCTCCTTGGTTCATTAACCCTAACCTGCTGAATGTGCAGTCTAATAAAGGCGGATACAATAGCTTTGATATGTTGGTTGGGCAGACTCGTCCTGTTCTGGGAGAGGATAAGTAATGGATTTCCAAGAACTAAATGACAAAATAAACAGTTTTGATGTCAATGATATTGACTGGAATAACATGGGCTCATGGCCTTTGGCGGGTCGATTATTTTTTGCTGCTTTGGTGTTCATAGCGGTTTTAGTAGGCATGTATTTTGTTGATATCCAAGGGCTTACTGAAAGATATGACTCGGTTCAGGCAAAGGAAGAAACACTTAAAAAAGATTTTGAAACAAAAGCCTTTAGGGTAGCTAATCTTGCAGGCTATAAAAAGCAGCTCGAAGAGATAGAAGGTTCATTTGGTAGTTTATTGCGTCAGTTACCTAAAGATACTGAGGTACCGGGTTTACTCGATGATATAACATCAGCAGCCTTAGGGGCTAGCTTGCAAATTAAGTCTATAAAGCTCGATAAAGAAGTGGAAACCGAGTATTACACCGAATTGCCCATCAGTATTGACGTAATAGGTGAGTACCATGATTTTGGTGCCTTTGTTAGCGCGGTAGCGGGGCTGGGTCGAATTGTCACTCTACATGACTTTGAAACGGTCAGTGCTAACGAGACTGATACCAATAAGTTAAACCTTAAGATTGTGGCAAAAACTTATCGCTATAATAGTGAAAGTAAAAGTAAAAAGAAGAAGCGGAAAAAGAAATGAGAATATTAATCTTAATTAGCTTCATTTTTTTAGCCGCTTGCGACGGTAGTTCTGACTTGGATGACCTTGAAGTATTTGTAGCAGATACTACGGCTAAACCGAGGGGGCGTATTAAGGCGCTGCCCGAATTTCAACCGTATTCCTCATTTGTTTATGGTGCTTCGGCATTACGGTCTCCGTTTGAGTCTCCGGTTGTTTTTGAGGAGATGGCTAGCCGATATGTGACTCAGGTTGAAGCACCCGATAACGCAAGGCGAAAGCAACCGTTGGAGCGTTTCCCGTTAGGTGAGTTGAAACTTGTGGGTACGCTTTCTAAGGGTGAGTCCGGCAGTCTAAATGCCCTTGTGCAAACATCCGCTGGTAATGTTCATGTAGTTCAAACGGGCCATTACATGGGCAAAAATAACGGACAAATACTTAATATCTTAGATGATCAAATCGATTTAATTGAAGTTGTACCAAGCGGCAGTGGTGGATGGATTTCACGGCCCCATAGTATGGGCTTGAAAGAATCTGCTGGAGGTGAAAAGTGAATAAAAAGATCATGACAAAATGGCTAGTAAGTCTGTTGGTATTGGCATCTGTATCGTCGCAGGCGGCAGTACTTCAAGAAGTTGGATTTGCATCTTTGCCCGGTGATAAAACCGAAATGGAGTTAAAGTTTGATGGAGAGCCTCCAGTTGTATCTGGCTATACCATTGAATCCCCTGCACGTATCGCCCTAGATCTAAAAGGCGTGACCAGCGAGCTTAAGAGTAAATATCATAAAATAGGTATGGGTAATGCTCGCACTGCAATTATTGTGGGCACTCAAAATAAAACCCGAGTGATCATTAATTTGACCGAATTAACGGGCTATAGCACTCGTGTGGAAGGTAACAGTCTATTCGTATTGATAGGCCAGCAAGGGGTCGTGGCAAATAGTGATAATGATGGTCTTAGCGAGGATCAGCCCGAGTATCAACAAGCCCAGTCAGAGGTTAGTGATAATCGTATTGTGGATATAGACTTCCGTCGTGGTGATCGCGGTGAGGGGTTAGTGATGATTCGGTTAACTAATCCAAATGTACCTGTTGATATTTCTCAGGAATCCGGCCGTATTCGTGTTGAATTTAACGGTGTTAAATTGGCGGATGAAATGCGCCGCCGTTTGGATGTGCGTGATTTTGCTACTCCAGTGCGTTTTATAGATGCGACTGTAGAGGCAGGAAACCCCGTATTCTTCATTGAACCTAGTGATGATTTATTTGATTACCTCGCTTATCAAACCAATAATTTATTAACCATTAGCGTGAAGCCGCTTACCAAAAATGAAGAAGATCAAATTCGAAAAGAGCGCTTTCCTTATACCGGCGAAAAGTTATCACTTAACTTCCAAGATATAGAAGTTCGTACTGTGTTGCAGATTATTGCCGACTTTACCGGTTTTAACTTAGTAGCCAGTGACACGGTGGACGGAAGCATTACCTTGCGACTTAAAAATGTACCTTGGGACCAAGCACTGGACATCGTGCTTAAATCACAGGGCTTGGCAAAACAACAAATCGGTAATGTGTTGATGGTGGGGCCAGCCGATCAGATTGCCAATCGCCAAAAAATAGAGTTAGAGGCCAATAGACAGGTGGAAGAATTCTCTCCTTTGCGTACCGAGTTTATACAAGTACGATATGCTAAGGCCACGGATCTTCTAGCGCTTATTTCGGCAGAAAACAGTATGTTAACGGATCGAGGTACCGCCAGCGTAGACGTTCGCACCAATACCATTATTATTCATGACACTACAGCATCAATTGAATCTGTAAGGCGTGCCATAAAGGTGCTTGATGTACCTGTGCGCCAAGTACTCATTGAAGCCCGTATTGTTGTGGCATCCACCAACGTGGGTGAAGCTTTGGGTATTCGCTGGGGTGGTGGGTATGGCGTATTACAAAACAATGGCAATATTCTGAGTGCGGGTAATAATTTAGATACGGTCTCTCGTTTTCATAATAATGTAGTTCCAGGTGGCACAGCTGAAGAAATCGTTTTATCTGATATTAGTGTTGTAGACCTTGGCGTCGCCAGTGCCTCTGCAAGTAGTTTTGCCATAGGGATTGATGCTGCCGATTACGTATTGGATCTTGAGTTGTCAGCTATGGAATCGGACGGTCGGGCGGAGATAATCTCTCA
>JAPYOO010000325.1 GCA_029938135.1 Bermanella sp.
CAGGGTTTAGACTTTGGCAACCTAATGGCGTTTTGTTTAGTGTTTGGTATGGCGGGTTCTATTGTCTCGCTGCTGCTGTCTAAATTCATGGCCAAACGCGGCATGGGTGTTCAAATCATTAAAGAAGCCAGTAATGCCGACGAGCAATGGCTATTAAGTGCCGTTAAAGAGCTGTCGCAAAAGGCTAAGATTGGCATGCCTGAAGTGGGTATTTTTGGCAGTCCTCAGCCCAACGCCTTTGCCACTGGCTGGAACCGTAACAACGCCCTAGTGGCGGTAAGTACAGGTTTGCTTAACGAGATGACCCGTGACGAAGTAAAAGCGGTTCTGGGCCACGAGATTGGTCACGTGGCCAATGGCGACATGATTACGCTTACCTTGATTCAGGGTGTGGTTAACGCGTTTGTAATGTTCTTTGCGCGCATCATTGGTAATTTTGTGGATAAGGTGGTTTTTAAAAATGAAGATGGTCCCGGCATGGGCTTTTTTATCGCTACATTTGTGAGTGAAATGATTTTGGGTATTTTGGCCAGTACCATCGTATTTTGGTTTAGCCGTCGCCGTGAATACAAGGCCGACATTGCCGGTGCCGAGCTGGTTAGCCCTAAAGCCATGCACGATGCCCTAGTGCGCCTGCAAAGCGCATCCGAGAAAACCAGTGACATGCCCAGCGAAATGGTGGCCTTTGGTATTAGTGGTGAAATGAAGCATTCTATGGCGGGTTTATTCATGTCTCATCCGCCGCTTGAATCGCGTATTCAAGCGCTGAAAGACCGGTACCAAAACTAGGTAGTCATTTACTCTTAACCGCTTGGGCTGGTTTCATATTCAGCCCCAGCGGGCCAAGACTAATACTTACCGGCACTTGTTACTCAATCACCGGAATTTCGACCTCATCTTCTGCTGGCGGGCCTTTTAGCTCCCCCAGCTTGCATTGGTTACGACCGCCCTCTTTAGCTTGGTACAGGGCCGCATCGGCGGCATCAAAGACCTGTTCAATGCGGTATCCCTTTTTAAAACTGGCAATGCCACACGACACTGTAATTTGCACACGCTCACCTTTAAAGTGAAACGGACTGCCGGCTACTTGCTCACGAATTTTTTCGGCCACCAGCATCGCGTCTTCGCTATGGGTTTCTGGCAAAATCACTACAAATTCTTCGCCGCCATAGCGGGTTAACAAGTCACTTTCGCGTGTGCCTTTTTTGATTTGACGGCTAATAAGTTGCAACACTTTATCGCCGGCTTGATGGCCGTAGCTGTCGTTGATATTTTTAAATTTATCCACATCGCATACCAGCATGCTTAAATCGCCACCGTATCTGCAAAAGCGCACGTATTCTTTTTGAATGTAAATATCGTACGCGCCGCGGTTGGGCAGCTTGGTTAGGCTGTCGGTCATGGCTTTAAGCTGGCTTTTATTTAGCTGCTGCTTGGCATCATGTAAATCCCCTTCCATGCTTTCAAGACGCTCCGACAACTCCTTTATGTGCTGCTCAAATGCTATTTCACGGTCGCTTTGTTTCACCTTAAAGCTGTCTAGGGTGCTAAAGACCTCGTCTAGTTGCTTGCTAACCGAGCCTTTTAAGTTGCCACTAGACTGGGCGCCACTTGAAAGCACCATTTTAAGTTCATGCAAATGTTTGCGCATTTTTTCATCAAACTCACCTGACGCCGACTTAAAATCCGCTTCTAGGTTTTGCCCTAAGCTTAACCACTCTTGTAAGGTTTGCAGGCGCTCATTTAGGTTACTTAAAAACGCGTCAAACTCTTCTTGTTCAGTGCCTAATGCTGACAATACCAGGTCCGATAAAATCTCAAGTGCGGGCACCAGCTCAAACCAATCAAGCCCCGCCTTCACTTTAATTAATAGACGCTGAGCCCTGGGTTGCTCGGTATTGGGTAACGTGAGCTTAGAGATAAGCGATACCAACACCTTACTGGCCTCAAGGCTTAAATTGGTTAAGCCCTCGCTGTCATCTTCGCAATCGGTAATTTCGTATGCGGGGTTTTTATCATCTGCCTCTTGAGCAGTGGTCTCTTTGTTAAATAAGCGGCTAAGCCAGCTGTTTTTACTCGGTTTGCCTTCGGCCTGGCCTGCCATAAATTCTGCCCATAGGGCAATCACATTCACCAGCGCCAGCAATAGTTCGGCCTTATCCATGCTGCGCACTTTTTTGCGTAATCCCCCCAGCTGATTTTTTAAGTCTTTGGGCAAGACTTCAAAACGCGTTTCTATGCTTAATAGGGATTCAAATAACTGGCCGTGAAAGGTTTCTTGATGAGACTGCCAGCGCTCAAAGCCGGTTTCTATTTTCTCGAGTACCTTTGACAGGCCCGCCACTTGTTCTGTGCGCAGTAAATCACGGGTGGCCGACAAGTGAGTATCTAGGTCTTGGTCGCGCCCTTCGGCCACCACCGTCAGCCGTATAATGGCTCGGCGTAACTGAGTGGTTTGATCCTCAAAACGCTTTTCCAAGCTTTCGTGATCATCAATCAGGTTGAGGTATTTGTTTTTCCAGCGATCGTTGGTGTTACTCATGGGTTCCTCCTGTTTTCAGTGTAGGAGAAGTTTGGGCAAACAGAAGGGGGATATTTAAAGGTTAATTCGACCTCACTGGGAGGCCGAACAGATCACGCTGATGTTTTAACGTTACTTTTTAAGGGTCTTACGTTCTTGCTCAACAAGGTGGTTTACCACCCCAAAGATTTTGTCCATACCGCCAGCAGTTGAGGCATTAACCATGTATTTACCATTGACGATAATGGCCGGAACACCACTGATGGCGTAGTTACGCACCATTTGGTCGGCCATTTTTAACTGGCGACGCACACCAAAAGAATCATCATATTTATCAAAATCGGCGGCACTTACACCAAAGCCTGCCAAAAATTCTTTTTGATCGTCTTTAGCCAGAAGCGGATTACGCTTTTTATGGATTTGATCAAAAATGGCTTGATGCACTTTATCGTTCACTTTTAGCGCGTGAGTTAGGTAAAACAACTCAGCATGGACCTTCCACTGACGGCTGAATTGAGCCGGCAACTGGTAAAAGTCTACGTCTGCTTGAATGGACTTTTTCCAGGCCTGTACGGTAGGCTCAAAGTGGTTACAGTGACCACAGCCGTACCAAAAGACTTCAACCACTTCTACTTTACTGGCATCACGGGCCATAACAGGGTTGGCCAATGTTTTATAATGCTGACCTTCTTGGTATTGGGCCGCTTGGCTAGAGAATGCCAGTAAAAGCGCGGCACCCATTAACATGGATTTGATGAATTGCATGTGACTTCCTTGGTTAGGACGATTTTATAATTAAAACGAATATGGGTGTAGGCTAAATTGTTATGGGCTTTTGAACAATAGATAAATAGAAAGTTCCGCTATTGCAGTGACGCCTTCGTGTAAAAAACGGTTTGTTGGGGGTA
>JAPYOO010000326.1 GCA_029938135.1 Bermanella sp.
AAGAAAAATGATTGATCCTAATAGAAGATCACCACTACCCGCAGGTGTGGCGTCGCTGGTTTTATTAGCTGCGGCGGTAATGTATCAGTGGTGGCCTGCATCTTCTTGCGATGAGCTTGAGCAACAAATGAAAAAAGGTTACTTTTTACGTTGGATGCCGCCGCAGTTAATGCTAATTACAGCGGATAAAAAAACCTTAATGACGCAGGCTGAGGAAAAATCAGCGGCGTGCGATAAAATGTTAGAGCAGTTAATAGAGGTGCCAATAAGTAAATAAATGCTTACGTGTGCGGTTAGATTAATTCTCTAACATGGCACTAAGAGCCGATTTTAATGACGCCGGGTCAATGGTTTTATCAAATAGAGCACACACTCCAGCCTGGCGAACCGCACTCAATCGGCTATTTTCTGATTCACTCGTCACCATTAATACTGGTATGTATGAAAACTCAGAATTACTTAAGTATTCGGCCAGCTCTTGGCCGTTCATTTCCGGCATATTGTAATCGGTGATAATAAAATCTACCGGCCCCTGATGTAATACCTCAATGGCCTTCTTACCGTTTTCTGCCTGTAGGCAATTATCAATACCGCAGGCCATCAGTAATTTAGTAATGTGGCGTCGGGCCGTTCTAGAATCATCCACCACTAAACCTTTTAAATTATCCATGTCGAGGTTTTCAAGTGTTAAGCTGGAAACTTCTATGGTATCCCGAGCAGAACGCAGGGCAGTTCTGAAGTCTCTGCGATCAAACGGTTTGGGTAAAACCGCCAAAACACCTGCTTGTTTAATAGGGTCAATCATCGCAAAGCTGGTTTCACTTGAAATCAGCATAAAATTGATATCCTGGCTATGGGCATCAGCGCGAATACTCTGCACAAGTTCAATGGCGGTCATATCATCAAAATACATGGTACTGATGATTAAATCAGGCTGAGTGTTTTTAAGATAAGCAAGTGCCTGCTGACCGTTTTCTACTCGGTCTAATTTATCTATGCCTTCATCAAGCAGTACTTGCTTAATAATCTTACTTTGAGTAGCTGAGGGTTCAATGAGTAAAACCGCTAAATCGTGTATTTGCAGTGACATGTACTCTCCTTAATGTATTCAAACTCTTTTTGGGCGGCCTAATGACGTACACAGTTTCGCCCAGCTTCTTTGGCTTCATACAGGGATTTATCGGCCCGCTCTAATACTTGTTTGCTGGTTTCATTACTCAAATCAGCCTGGGCTAAACCAACACTTAAAGTGACAAAGGGCTGGCAATCAGAAAATTCATGAGGAATGTTGACGGTACGCATCGCTTCAATTAAACGTTCTGCCACGTTGACGGCCCCTTCAATATTGGTGTCGGGTAAGATCACCACAAACTCTTCTCCGCCATATCGGGCGACGATATCAATGGGACGTTTAAGTGCCTTCTTTAATGTTTGAGCCACCTCACGTAAACATTGATCTCCTTGGATGTGGCCATAGTTGTCGTTGTACTTTTTAAAAAAATCGATATCCATTAACAAAATGGTTAATTGTGATTTACGCCGAACATGATCGCTCCAGTAACGCTCAAGCATATTCTGATAACCACGGCGGTTCATTATTTGCGTCAAGACATCAAAGTGGGCCACCTCGTCGAGCTTTCGGTTGGCTTTAATGAGTTCACTTTGAATAGCGGATAGCCGTAGCATGGCTTTGGCAATGGCGCTTAATACATCACGGTGCACAGGTTTGCTGATGTAAGTGTCACCCCCAACATTAAGCCCTTCAACAATATCCTCAGGGTCGCTGCGCCCGGTGAGGTAAATAATAGGCACCCAAGTATCCTGTAAAAACCCGCGAATAGCCTTACAGGTATCAAAACCAGACAACCCCGGCATTTCCACGTCTAAAATAATAAGATCGGGAATTCGCTCACTGACTTTAATGAGTGCCTCGTCACCAGAGCTGCATAAAATGATGTCGCAGTTCAACTGGCTTAAATACTCACTGATAATGGCCCTTTGAGTGCGTGAATCATCGACCACCATGACTTGGGGCATAGTGTTTCCTTTTATGGCTTACCCATAAAGCATAGTTAATTTTTTGCCGCTTGCGTGAGTGATATCGATTGGGGGAAATTAATGATTATATTTCGAACAAAGCAGGAGGTTGTAGGGGTTTTCACTGGATTTTATAGCCTAATGAACTAACAAATGTGTCTTTGTATATGAAGGGTACTTTATACTGAAACCTGGGCTAGCCGTGTTCTTGGTATGCTAAGGTTATATTGACAGTAAGGGTTTATTTCATGGGTGCTCATGATCATCTAAGTCGGCAAGCCACTATGGCTTCTATAGTGGTGGCTTTGATTTTAATTGTAACTAAGACGTGGGTCTATTGGGCAACGGGATCGGTCAGTATTCTAGGGTCACTGCTTGACTCTTTGCTGGATGGCGTGACCTCCTTCATGAATTTTATTGCCCTGCGTTATGCTCTACAGCCGGCCGATGATGATCATCGTTATGGTCACGGTAAGTTGGAATCTATTGCCGCGCTAGCCCAGTCTGCCTTTATGGTCGGTTCTGCCGTGGTGTTAGTACTTAACAGTTTTGACGCCATGCTGGATAAGCGTGAAGTGGTTAATAGCGAGTGGGGCGTGTGGGTCAGTTTATTTGCCATTGTACTGACGTTTGCACTGGTGAGTTTTCAAAAGTATGTGGTGAAAAAGACCCAATCGCTGATCGTCGAGGCTGACTCATTGCATTATCAGGGTGACCTATTAATGAACGCGGCAGTGATGATTACCATGATCATGGTGGGTTTTGGTGTTTTTTGGCTAGATTCAGTCATGGCGGTAGGGATCGGCGCATTCTTATGTTTTAACGCTTGGAAGGTTGGTGCCCGGGCCGTTGAAGAGTTAATGGATCAGCAGTTACCCGAAGTTGAGAAAAAGATTGAAGAGTTAGTATCGCATGCCCAAGGCAGTGAGGGCTGTCATGATGTGCGATGTCGTACATCTGGCCCCAATTTATTTGTGCAGTTTCACCTGGAGTTGGACGAAAATTTAGCCCTGTGGTCTGCCCATGAAATAGGGGATAGAATCGAAAAAAGCATTACCACTGAATACCATAATGCCGATGTTATTATTCACTTGGACCCTATTAAGGTAGCGAACTGATGCTTAAGCGGCCATTAATGCTGTTTACATTTTTATGCACAGCTTTTTATACGGCCGCTTTGTGGGCAGTTGATGATATTCAGCCAAAACAAGTTGAACGTGAAACCGTGCAAAGTGAGTTAACTTTAGGCGTGTCCACAGATCAGCAGGTCAACTCCAATAATGTTGAAGACCAACACGAGAGTAAAACTGAAAACAACGCAGCTGAACAGCCTAGTTTGAACATTAAAAAGCCAGAGACAATACCTACTCAAACTCAAACTCAAA
>JAPYOO010000327.1 GCA_029938135.1 Bermanella sp.
CCAGCATGGCGGGTTTAATCCACATGGCGGGCATGTCAGCTTATAACACTTCAAAGGCTGCCGTAGTGGCGCTTTCTGAGACCTTGTATAATGAGTTATTGCCTTCTAATGTAAAGGTATCGGTACTTTGCCCTGCATTTTTCAAAACCAATCTTACCGATACTATGCGTTCATCAAACGCCAATGGTACGGCCGTGGCGTCGAAGATGATGGCTAAATCAAAAATCAGCGCTGATGATATTGCCAAACAAGTGTATCAAGATTCCGCCAAAGGCCGTTTTATAATTCTTACCCACAAACCCGAAAAGCTTGTGTGGAAAATGAAGCGTTATGTGCCAAGCCTTTACTTTAAAGTAATGGGCATGGCCGCTAAAAAAATCAACGCGAGTAAAATCCGTTCCGAAGATAGAAAAGCCGCTTAATCTCGAACTCATCATACAAAGGCGCTCAGCGTAGCTCATTGCAGGGCGCCCTTTTTTTTGTTAATACCGCTTAATACTCAACATCACTTCAATTATTTGTGGGACATGATTATGTTGCGCTTTAGTCGAGTAAACGATGGGGTACTTAATTTTGAAAGAGCCAAAGTAATCCCCGCCCCTATTACCTAGTTAAATTGTCACATCGCTTTTGCCTTTCCTAACATCCTGCTCTACTTGCCACATTACACCTTAATGTGGCATTTAAAAGCGGGTTACGAGAAAAGCGCTTTGGCTTTAGTGAAGTGTGCGGCCTAAACGAGCAATAGGCATAAAAAAGGCGCTCTATAAGCGCCTTATATTCAACAAAATTCAAACACACGCCTATCATCTACAGGTCTTTTATTAGCGCTAAGACCGTTATTTTAATGGATTGTAAGGTTTGTTTCTTTGATAAACCGTGATCATAATGAAGGCTATGCCAACTGCTATAACCCGAGCACACCGACAAGGCTGCAAACAGTATTTGCTTATCTTTTTCTTTGAAGGGCAATACATTTTGTAATACCGTTTTTTCAGCTTTATCCCAGCGCTCAATATCTTTTCGCAGGTAATCAGATGTTTGCATATGATAGTAGGCGGCATTACGGTACGGGCGAACTTTTTCATAAATAACCATTTTGCGCTCTAACACATCAAACAGTTTTTCTTGCCAGGTATCACCCATTATAGGTTTACTAAATTCGGGCATAAAAGTGCGATGAATCTCGCCGGCCAACTCCCTAAAGAGTATCTCCATTTCATTAAATCGACGAAATACTGTGCGTAAACCCACTTCAGCTTTAGCCGCTACTTGCTCAGCATTAGGTGAGACATTACCTTCAAGAATCAGTTGTAACATCGCCTTTATAATTTTTTGGCGGGTGTCGTTGGTGCGTTGTTTACGACCATCTGAGTCTATCTTAGTGTCGTTTTCTAGAGCAGTATCTGACATGAAATTTGTTTTTTACCTAAAAGGGCAAACCTGATTATCTCATAAAACAAATTGCTTTATAAGAAATCAGGCGCGACCGCTATAAAAGCCTTAGTTAATGGGGTACATCTTTGGATCCGGCTGCCGCCACTTGGCCACCATCCAGCACAATTGTATTGCCCGTCATCCATGCTGTAGCACGTGACGACAAATAAATAGCGGCACCCGCGGCATCTTCTGCATTACCCATACGTCCACGGGGCAGGTTACTGGTTAACTTGTCACTGACTTCTTTATTGTTAGCCAAAAATGCAGTCATGTTACTTGGGAAGAACCCAGGTGCAATGGCATTCACATTGATGTAATCGGGTGCTAAATCTACCGCCAAATGTTTGGTTAAGTGAATCACTGCCGCTTTACTGGATGTGTAAGAATAGGTTTGCATGCCTGGGTGCGTAAAACCATTAACAGATGCGATATTAATAACACGTGCAGGATCTTCATCAGTGCCGGATTTTTTCAGCGCGGGTGCCAGCTGCTGTGTTAAAAAGAAAACAGATTTAACGTTTAAATCCATTACCTTATCCCAATTAGCTTCGCTAAATTCTTCAAAAGGCGCGCCCCAAGAGGCTCCTGCATTGTTGATCAAGATATCAATTTTTTCTTCACGCTTTTTCATCTCATCCGCAAAGGCGACTACGCCTTCGTGGTTAGAAAGATCTGAGCGAATGGCAATACACTCGCCTAAGGTGCCTAACATTTCTTGAGCGGCTTTTAATTCAACTTCTTTTCGCGCTGTAATATAAACTTTAGCGCCATTTTCCAATAGGCCTTGTGCCATCATGGCACCGATACCACGTGAACCACCGGTTATCACCGCAACTTTTCCGGCTACATCAAATAAATTTTTCATATATCGACCCCTTTATGTATATCGCGAGCAAAGTCTGACATTTGCTTGCACCTTTACCATCCTGCTATGCACATCAACCCATATAAATCATACAGCGTAACGAATATACCTGCTGTGCCCTAGAGTAGAAGTCACGCAGGACCACACTGGAGTGCATTTATACCAGTGACCTTAACAAGATACTTTAGGCTAAACGAGCCACTATTCCATGACGTACAAGGTCAAATCCAAATACTGGGTCTAAGTAAGTAAAAGACGGCTTTCACGTAGGAATAGCACGTTGAGCTATCCCAAAGGGTAATGTGTTAAATATGCAAAGAATGGGTGAATGTATGGTTGTGGTAGTTTTGAGAAAGATTGTGGGCCGAACAGACTTAAGCCTCTTTTAGTAACGATGTCACTGCCAATGTCATGGTTTGGGATATTTGCTGTTTAGACAAACCATTATTGGCATTTAAACTAAGCCAGTATTCGTAACCCAAACAAGTATTCAAAGCATTAAAGAGAATAGGGCAACTTTTTACCTTTTGCGGCAAGATACTTTGCAAAATCATTTTTTCAGTTTTTTGCCAGTATTCAGTATCTTTCTGAATAAATTCAGAGGTGTGCATATGGTACTTCGCAGCCTCTCGGAAGGGGTGCACTTTTTCATAGATATTCAATTTCCTATCAAGAACATCCAGTAACTTTTCTTGCCAGGTATCCCCAACAATAGGTTTATGAAGTTCGGGGGAAAATGTTCGATGAATTTCACTGGCCAATTCGCGAAACAATAACTCCATTTCATTGAAACGGCGAAACACTGTACGAAGACCTACCTGTGCTTTGCTGGCAACTTGTTCAGCACTGGGTGCAATATTACCTTCACGAATTAATTGCAGCATAGCTTCTACAATTTTTAAGCGACTGTCATTGGTGCGTTGTTTGCGTCCATCGGACTCTGTGGCTAGTGCTGTGTTTGGCATAGTTAACTTTATGAATAGAAAAATATTTCGCCGATAGTATGCCATAAATAATGAGTATTCTTAAGCCTGCGAATTGCTCCTGCATTCTTAGGATACAGGCCATCCTTGGCCATAAAAAAGGGCATCTTGCGATGCCCTTTT
>JAPYOO010000328.1 GCA_029938135.1 Bermanella sp.
ATGCCCTTGTTGGCGAGGATTTTTAGGGTTTCATAGGTGCTACCACGGTTCACCTCACTTTTATCGGCTAGATCCCGAATAGACGAGGGCCCTAGCTCCAATAACGCTTGGTAAATAGCAATCTCACGCTCGGTGAGTCCCAAGTGACTTAATGCAGATAAATTCATTTGTTGTCATTAAATTTGTGACAAATTGGATTGTGAATCCTATCAAAAACAATAGACTGAGCAACCTTTTATATAACCTGTCCAATAAACTGTGACAGAATATTAATAAATAGCCGTTTTAGACAAATATGGACAGCCCCGCCGGTTGTCATGGATGATGGACAGTAAGATATGAATATTGATGTAGTGGTGTTGGCAGCCGGCCAAGGTTCTCGTATGAAGAGCGACCTGCCAAAAGTATTGCACCCAATCGCTGGCAAACCCATGTTAGCCCACGTATTAGATACCGCCCGCAGCGTAAAAGCGGATGCCTTTCACGTGGTGATCGGCCATGGCAGCGAAAAGGTTAAAAGCCAGTTCCAAGATACCAACAATATTCAGTGGGCCATGCAATTAGAGCAAAAAGGCACCGGCCATGCTGTGATGATGGCATTGGAAAACCTTGCCGCAAGCGGCGTGACACTTATCCTTTACGGTGATGTACCCCTTATTCAAGCTAATACACTTCAGGCGCTAATTGAGCTGGTATCAGCCAAGCAGATGGCCTTGTTAACCGTGAATATGGATGACCCAAGTGGTTATGGTCGTATTGTGCGCGATAGTAAAAACCTAGTTACTAGCATCGTTGAACAAAAAGACGCGTCTACTGCTGAATTAACCATTCAAGAAGTAAATACTGGCATCATGGCCGTACCTACCGAGCACCTACATACTTGGTTGCCACAATTATCCAGCGATAACGCTCAAGGCGAATACTATTTAACAGATGTTATTGCCATGGCTGTAGCGTCAGGTTTAACCGTTGAAACCTTACAGCCCGAATTTGCCGAAGAAACCTACGGCGTGAACAATCGCGCCCAGCAAGCCGAACTTGAGCGATGGTATCAAGCTCGCTTAGTTAATGAAATTATGACCCAAGGTGTGACCGTTTTAGACCCTGCCCGCTTAGATATTAGAGGGAACGTAAGCGTGGGCCGAGACGTAGTGATAGATGCCAACGTGATATTAGAAGGCAAGGTTGAATTAGGTGACGGTGTTCATATTGAAGCCAACTGCATTATTAAAAACTCTTCAATTGCCGCCGGCACGGTCGTTAAAGCCTTTAGCCATATCGACCAGGCCCTAATAAGTGAAGCCTGCGACATTGGCCCATATGCTCGTTTACGCCCAGGTAGCCAACTTGAAAACGGCGCAAAAGTGGGTAACTTTTGCGAAGTGAAAAAGTCTGTGATTGGGGCAGGCAGTAAAGTGAATCACCTAAGCTATATTGGGGATGCCACAGTGGGTGAAAACGTTAACATCGGCGCCGGTACCATTACCTGTAATTATGACGGCGTGAATAAATTTATAACCCAAATAGGTGATGGCGCATTTATTGGCTCTAACTCGTCTTTGGTAGCCCCAGTCGTGGTAGGTACAGGCGCCACAGTTGCGGCAGGTTCAACCATTACTAAAGCAGTAGAAGCCAATAAACTTGCCGTTGCTCGTGGTAAGCAAGTGAATTTAAAGTGGACGCGACCTACTAAAGCGTAATCTAACCCACTATCTAACAAATTTTAAGCGCCGAAAAGAATCGGCGTGATCAGTATCAGGGAATAAAAATAATGTGCGGAATTCTTGGTGGCATCGCCAAACGCGAAGTAAATGAAATCTTAATCGAAGGCCTACGTCGTCTTGAGTATCGTGGTTACGACAGTGCAGGTTTGGCTGTTTTAAGCGATGCCGGTAAAATTGAACGTTGTCGTCGCACCGGTAAGGTTATTGAATTAGAAAATGGCATTAAAGAAAATCCATTCGCGGGTAATCTAGGTATCGCCCACACACGCTGGGCCACTCACGGCAAACCGACACAAGAAAACGCTCACCCTCATATGTCGGGTGAGCGTTTGGTCATTGTGCATAACGGCATCATTGAAAATCATGAGCAATTAAGACACGAATTGCAAAATGAAGGTTACGAGTTTAAATCTCAAACCGACACCGAAGTGATTGTGCATTTGCTGCATAAAAACCTGCAGAAAACGTCATCGCTTACCGATGCGGTTAAAGAAACCATTCAAAGCTTAGAAGGCGCATATGCTCTAGGCGCCATCAGTGCCGATCATCCCGGTGTATTAGTAGCAGCCCGTCACGGCTCACCTTTAGTGATTGGTGTGGGTAGCGGTGAGCATTTTATAGCCTCTGACCAATTGGCATTATTACAAGTGACCGACCGTTTTATCTTCTTAAATGAAGGCGATGTGGCCGAACTGACCACCGATCATGTACACGTATGGGACAAAGACAACAGTGAAGTTGTGCACGATGTTACTGTGTTTGAACACAAGATGGGCACAGCCGATAAAGGCGAATACCGTCACTACATGATGAAGGAAATCTTTGAACAGCCAGATGTTATTCGTAATTGTTTAGAGGGACGCATTAGTAATAATCGTCTACTTGAGCAAGCCTTTGGTATTAAAGCAAAAGAGATTTTTGATAAAACTCAAGCAGTACAAATCATTGCCTGTGGTACTTCGTATCATTCAGGGTTAGTGGCTAAATACTGGATAGAATCTTTGGTGGGCATTCCATGTCAAATCGAAGTGGCCAGCGAATACCGCTATCGTAAAACGGTGGCCTTACCCAATAGCTTGTTCATCACTATTTCCCAGTCCGGTGAAACCGCCGATACGTTAGCGGCGTTGCGTAAAGCAAAAGAAATAGGTTTTACCGCCAGCCTCTCAATTTGTAACGTGCCCGGCTCGTCTTTAGTACGTGAATCTGACTTGGCCATCATGACCAATGCTGGCCCTGAAATTGGCGTGGCTTCCACTAAAGCTTTTACCTCTCAGTTAGCGGTATTAATGTTATTAACCATCGCCCTAGGCCGTCGTCATGGCATGGTGCAACAGGTTGAAGAAGAAATTATAGCTGAGTTGCTAACCGTGCCTGAGCTAATTGAAAAAACATTACTGCTTGATGATGAAATAAAAGTCATGGCCAATGCCTTTGCCGAAAAAAATCACAGTTTGTTTTTAGGTCGTGGCGCCATGTATCCCATCGCTATGGAAGGGGCATTAAAGCTTAAAGAAATTTCCTACATACATGCCGAAGCCTATCCCGCCGGCGAACTTAAACACGGACCATTGGCGTTAGTCGATAAAGACATGCCCATTGTTACAGTGGCACCTCACAATGACATGTTAGACAAACTTAAGTCTAACTTGGAAGAAGTACGTGCCCGCGGTGG
>JAPYOO010000329.1 GCA_029938135.1 Bermanella sp.
TACGAGAAGCCACCACAAGCAACCAAACCACGGAAGCCTTCTAAGGTTACTCGGCCAGATAATACATCACTCATGTGAACATCTTGTGTCATGAAACCCGCTTTATCAAACGCCGCGGCCATTTCAATTTGTCCGTTCACCCCTTGCTCACGCAAGATAGCCACTTTAGGGCGATTATTAGAATCTATTAAGGCACTAGCAACATTATCATTTACGTCAAATGTTAGTTCAGCATGTAAACCTGGATCGTCGGCATCTAACAAGCTATCGAATTCTTGCTTGGCGCAATCGGCGTTGTCACGCATGGCCTGAATCTCATACGAGGTTCTTGACCATAAACGATGTAAATCTACGCGGGTTTCATTTAAAAGCTCTACGCCTTCAAACGATACGCTAACGCTGTCACGGCTATTAATGCTGGCAATAACATGAGTACAATCATCAAGACCGGCGGCCTCTAGTTGCATCATTACAAATTCAGTATCGACTTTACGAATCTGTATTACTGCACCTAATTCTTCAGCGAACAAAGCTGGAATAACATCCGCTTCATTTTTAGCCAGTGTATCTAGGGTAATATCTAAACCAATGTGACCTGCGAAGCTCATCTCCGTTAAGGTCGCCCATAAACCACCATCTGATCTATCATGGTAAGCCAATAAAATATCATCTTGGTTCAAGCCCTGAATCACGGCGAAAAATGCTTTTAAATCTTCGCTGTCATCTACGTCAGGCGTTTCGTTACCCAGCTGATCAAACACTTGAGTAAACGCAGAAGCACCTAAGCGATGCTTACCACGTCCTAAATCAATCAGTAATAAGTCAGTGTCTTCATCATCACCACGTAACTGCGGAGTGAGTGTTTTAGTGGCATCCACTACAGGGGCAAAACCAGTAACCACTAACGACAAAGGTGAGGTAACGGTTTTTTCTTCATCACTGCCAGACTCACTGCGCTCATTCCATTTAGTCTTCATAGACATGGAATCTTTACCCACTGGAATGGTTAAACCCAATGCTGGACACAATTCCATTCCTACCGCTTTTACGGTTTGGTAAAGTTTATCGTCTTCGCCCGGGTGGCCTGCGGCACACATCCAGTTGGCAGACAGTTTTACATTTTCTAATTTTTCAATGTTGGCAGCTGCAATGTTGGTTACGACTTCGCCTACTGCCATACGACCTGATGCTGGTGCACTAATAAGTGCAGCCGGGGTACGCTCACCCATGGCCATCGCTTCACCGTTGTAGCCTTCATAGGATGCTGTTGTAACCGCCACATCCGCCACAGGCACCTGCCAAGGCCCTACAAATTGATCACGCGCAACCGTACCCGTAATAGAGCGATCGCCAATAGTGATCAAGAAGCTTTTGCTGGCAACACTGGGCAGTTGCAATACACGCTGGGCGGCATCTTTTAATTCAATGCCCTTAAGGTTTACAGCCGGTAAGTTTAAATCAAAACTTTTCACATCACGGTGCATACGAGGCGCTTTGCCTAGCAATACTTGTAATGGTAAATCGACAGGTTTGTCACCAAAGTGACTGTCTGAAACGGTTAAGTGTTTTTCTTCAGTGGCTTCGCCGATTACAGCAAAAGGACAACGCTCACGCTTACAAATTTCTTCAAATTGCTCTAAGTTTTCAGGCGCTACCGATAAAACATAGCGCTCTTGAGATTCGTTACACCAGATAGCCAATGGGCTCATGCCTGGCTCATCGTTGGGTACGTTACGTAATTCAAACTTACCACCACGGTCTGCATCGTTTACTAATTCAGGGAACGCGTTAGATAAACCACCCGCGCCTACGTCGTGAATGAAAACGATTGGGTTTTCGTCACCCAACTGCCAACAACGATCGATTACTTCCTGACAACGACGCTCCATTTCAGGATTACCACGCTGCACAGATGCAAAATCTAAATCTTCGTTCGAGTCACCGGTATCGACCGATGAGGCTGCACTGCCGCCCAATCCAATTTGCATGGCCGGCCCACCCAGAACGATTAATTTACCGCCTACTGGAATTTCTTTTTTCTGCACATGCTCTTCACGAATATTACCGTAACCACCGGCGATCATAATCGGCTTGTGGTAACCGCGAACTTCACCATCGGCTTTTGTCTCGAAGGTTCGGAAAAATCCGCACAAGTTCGGGCGACCAAATTCGTTATTAAAAGCAGCGCCACCAATCGGGCCCTCTATCATAATATCTAAGGCAGACGCGATGCGTGTAGGTTTACCGTACGTGCTTTCCCATGGCTGGGTGTAACCTGGGATTTTTAAATCTGATACGGTAAAACCCGATAAACCTGCTTTAGGTTTAGAGCCAATACCAGTAGCGCCTTCATCACGAATTTCACCACCAGAACCAGTAGCCGCACCCGAGAACGGAGCAATAGCCGTTGGATGGTTGTGAGTTTCCACTTTCATCAAGATGGCCATTTGCTCTTGATGATATTTGTATTCATTACTTTCTGGGTTAGGGAAAAAGCGCCCTGCAACACTGCCGCGAATAACCGACGCGTTGTCTTTATAAGCCGACAATATGTTTTCGCTGAAACACTCGTAGGTGTTTTTAATCATTTGGAACAATGACTTTTCTTGCGCTTCGCCGTCTATATCCCAGCTGGCATTAAATATTTTATGACGACAATGTTCTGAGTTCGCCTGAGCAAACATCATTAATTCAATATCGTTAGGGTTACGACCCAGAATTTTGTAATTTTCAACTAGGTAGCTAATTTCATCATCAGCTAATGCTAAACCCAGTTCTTTATTCGCTTTTTCAAGCTCCTTACTGCCACCAACCAGAATATCCACCTGTGTCATGGAGGAAGGCTCTGCATGGCTAAACAGTGCTTCAGCACTATCAAAGTCAGCTAAAACCGTTTCGACCATGCGATCAAATAGGTGAACCTGAATGCCTTTAACATCGTCAGCGCCCCCATCTTTATCAGATGAAGCCCAATAAGCCACACCACGTTCAATACGCTTAACTTTACTTAATCCGCAGTTTTTCGCTATATCGGTTGCCTTAGACGACCAAGGGCTAATTGTGCCCATGCGAGGTACCACTAACATCAACTGGCTTTGAGCCTGTTCTGTTTGTGCCTTGGGGCCATAACGTAAAATACGCTGTAGGGTAGCCAGCTCTTCACTGGTCAACTCTTCGTCCACTTCTATGAAGTGTACAAATTCGCCGTATACGCAGGTTACGGCAGGGTGAGTTACTTGAATTTTTGCAAGCAGCTTTTCACGACGAAATGCGGAAAGTGCAGGAGCACCGGACAATTTGAGCATTGCTCTGAGCCTACTGGATTGAGTGGTAAAAATTAGGGCGTAATTCTAAAGGAAAGCGCGGTTTGTCACCAGCCTTATGT
>JAPYOO010000330.1 GCA_029938135.1 Bermanella sp.
CGTAATTAATGCAAACAACAGCGTTTGTATTTTTTACCACTGCCGCAAGGGCAGGGCTCATTACGACCCGCTTGCGCTGGTACACAAATAGGCTGGGGCACGTCATCGGAACGCAGTGCCAACCAGTATGCGTGCAGCTTACGCACAGCAGGTTCAATATCAGTTACGGTTTGCTGATGCTCTTCAAAAGAAAGGCTTGTTAAAATTTCGAAATTTTCTTCTAAACCATGTAATGAAATCGCATCCATCCACACCTCTAACCCTTCTGGTAATTCGGGCCAATGCCCCAGTTCTACGGCCGCCATGTAGCCAAAGCACCAATCCTCAACCATGAATACATCACCACCTTCACCCGTTTCAATAACAAACAACGCTGAATAGTCATTGGGTGCGTCCATCAATAATAGGGCGTTTTCATTCATCAGGCGCATGACTAACCCCATAAAATCATTTAATTCAGCGTCTGCTTCCCATTTTGGCTCACAGCCTTTTCCTCCCCATAAAATGGGGAACCAAGTGCTGGGTGTAATGAGTTCAGGACCCGAGACAATGCCCGTTAAGAAACCGTCTAATTCAGATACAGACAAAATAGAATGGTCATTGCCGTACTTTAATAAAATCGCATCAATCTGGTTTAATTCTGCCGGGGATAAGGAGTTTGTATTCATTTAGTAATCCATTGGTCTAGCGTATTTTTACTATAAGTATTTAAATTTTGATTTTTTGTCGCAGAGCAATAGGGTGAGGGTCATTGATTCATTCAATAGGCGACAGCGCATTTACTAGCACCAAAATTTCTTTTGTAATACCGATTAACTCTTTAAGTAACTGTGGATTCACATCAAGGTGACCCTCATATTCAGCTAAGTTACGAGCCTTGTGGCAATTATCCAGTACGCGCCACTTGGCTCTATCCAAACCTAACGTGTGCTGCAAACATTGAAATACCAAATAACGACTATCGCTTCGATAGCCATGCCAGCGTAAAGCCGCCAACGACAATGCATGAGCCGCCCCATAAGCCAAAGTAAATTGACTGTCTTCGCTTAACCCCTGAATTAAAGCATCTTTTAATTTGGCATTACCGGCCCGTACCATTCCAGCAAACTCTTGAGCTTCGGCAGGTTCCGTTTTTAATTGCTGTATTTTTACTAAATTATCCAGCTCTTTCATTTGTCCTCCTGTTTTTTAGTTACTGTTCATCCAGTAAATTGATTCTTGGCTGGGCCATAACGCTCGTTAAAAAATTTTGGCCTTGCGCTAAGCGCTCTGAAAATTCCACAGGGGAATAGATGGTTGGATTCAACGCCCGCTGTAATTGTGTCTCTGCTGGCTCTAGTAATTGCATAATTTCACTGTAACTTAAATCTTCGCCCACCAACATTACATCCACGTCACTGCCTGCGTGGTCTTCGCCTTTGGCCACCGACCCATAAATAAATGCCTGTTTTAAATGCGGCAAAAGCGTGACGAGCGCCCCCTGTAATATACCGCGAACACCAAAGGTTTTTTTAACAATAGAGACTAACTCATTAAAAATGGGAGCGGACACATTCGCCTGATAATGATTTTGATTACCCTGTTTATTCACCACCAATAAACCCGCTTGCTCTAACTTAGCAAGTTCGCGGCTAATGGCCCCTCGGCCCATATTGGCAATACGCACCACTTCATTCAAATAAAAGCTCTTTTCAGGCTGTCCAAATAATAAAGCCAGTACCTTTTGCTGCCCCTTAGAAAACAGGGCGTCTCCTATGCTCATATCCACCTCAATCAAACCGAGCCGACAAGACCCAATTTGGGTACTATAAGACCCAATTTGGGTCTTGTCCAGTTTTATCCCCGTATTATCAAAGGTTTAGCCCCCCTTTGATTTGCATGCTTGCTGCAGCAAAACAGCGCTGGGTTACAAAACATGCCTTTGGTGATCACCCTCTAAGCCGTTATACTGAGTTACCAGCCAGCATGGATGTCAGGTAATGGAATAAAAAAAGGGTTACACACTCACGTATTAATAGGTCATTCATGAAAACACGCTTGCTGCACGCAATACTCCTTAGCGCCCTAACCTTTACCCTTAGCGGTTGTGACCTAGAGCTTGATAGCTCAGACGACACTGTGGATCATCCCTTCACATTAATACAAAGCTACAATGCCGATACTGACCTTAACCAGTTTCAGGTGCTCAGCGGTGCGATTGATGTAACCTATTCAACCAGCCCTGAAGACAGCCATTACAGCCAAAGCCAAATATATCAAAGCAATGACAATACCGCGCTGTTTCATGTTTATAACAATGGCGACAAACAGTTTTTTTACATTGAAAATAACACCCTGATTCATCTTGATCAGGTATCGTCTATCCAAGATTCTTACATGGCCGAGCAAACCACCTATGCCATAACCAGCATCAACAGCGAATACAATTTTGTAAGCTTTAATGATCAAGGTATACAGATCATTGCCAGCGACATAGAAGAAAGAGAGTTTGTAAAACAAGGTGACATTTATTATTTTTCACAAAACGATGACGAAGCCAATACGTCTAAAATCTTAAGTTTTAACGGCAACAAACTGAGCTATGAAAAATCAATTAGCGAATCAACCATAAACAGCTTAAATGCATTCTCCGACAGCTTAATGTACGTACTAGAATCCACCAGTAAAATTCAATTAGACAACCTAAGCACAACAATAGAAATAGACATGGCCAGCGCCTACCCGCTTGCATCAGCCAACGGCGCGTACCTTGTTTACAATCATAACTGGGGCACACCCGTATATAAAATAGCGGCCGAATCAAACACACCGTTAGAGTTTAATTTGCATGTACCACAACCAGAACTAAAAGGCACAAAAACCCTTTTTTGGGCTAAAACCCATTTTTCAAATGTAGAAAACGGATCGATTTATCAATTTGATGGCGACAACGCCACACCCGTACTGTCAGAGATAGATGGCAGCCTATTGAAATACCTATCCTATAATCAGGTAACCATTGAAAACACCCTATATGTATTGGCCACCACACAAAATGACGAACGCCATATACTGGCCATTGATTCTAACGATGTAATATCGGTTACAAAAAGCTTAAGCATTACGGGATCAGCTGATTTAATTAATAATGAAGGCACCCTGAACTACCGCGTAAGAGAGTACTTAGGCAATAGCCTGTTTGAATATAACGTTTACAATCTAGAAAAAGAGCTTGTGAAAACCCAATACCGTTACATTGAAACAGAAACTTAGGCAATTCATGTAAGAGGGCACCCCGTGCCCGATAGCGCCTATTGCAGGCGCTTTTTTTACAAGCACAAGCCTCGACTTTTTTTAACTATGACTGGCTTAGATATTTTTAGATTAAAATACCACACGGTTG
>JAPYOO010000331.1 GCA_029938135.1 Bermanella sp.
TAAAGCGCTCAGGGCATTTTCGTTGTGCCCCAAGTCTTCATTTGGTGTTAGCGTTAAGCGTTTTGTGTGATCGGTAATTTATAATCTTTGAATTGATGTCTTAACCCAAGTTTATTAATTTTACCGGTAGCGGTGTGTGGAATGTCAGTGACGATAGCCATGTCATCGGGCAACCACCACTTAGCTACTTTGTCGCTTAAGAAGTGTAAAACGTGCTCCATATTAGGCGGGTTAGTGGCATCTTTGGGCACGACAATTAAAAGTGGCCGCTCCTCCCATTTAGGATGCGCCACGCCAATGACCGCAGCTTCCTGAATGTCTGGGTGACCCATAGCGGCATTTTCCAAATCGATGGAGCTGATCCATTCGCCGCCAGATTTAATGACGTCTTTACTGCGATCGGTGATTTGCATATTGCCGCTGGCATCAATGGTGGCCACGTCACCGGTATCAAACCAGCCATCATCTTCAAGCGCACTTTTATCACTTTTAAAATAACTGGCCACCACCCATGGGCCCTTCACCATTAAACGGCCAAAGGCGCTGCCATCGTTGGCAAGGGTTGTATTGTTGTCGTCGACTATTTTCATCTGAACGCCAAAACAAGGGCGCCCTTGTTTTACTTTTATATCCAGTTGCTGCTGGTAGTCGAGTTTTTTATCTTGTTTGCTTAATCTATTTAGACTGCCCAGTGGGCTCATTTCGGTCATGCCCCACGCTTGCCAAACTTCGACGCCATAAACCGTTTCAAATTTTTCTATCATGCTGCGGGGGACGGCCGAGCCGCCAATTAATACACTGTTTAAACTCTCTAAGGTTTCACCTGACGCTTCCAAGTATTGCAATAACATGGTCCACACCGTAGGCACGGCTGCGGTTAAATCAACTTCATATTTGTTCACCATTTGGCAGACACTTTTGCCATCAAGGTGCGGCCCGGGCAATACGACCTTGGCGCCGGTCATGGCACTGGCATATACCAGCCCCCAGGCATTGGCGTGAAACATGGGCACAATGGGCAGTATGCAGGTTTCATGATCTATATTGCCCACCGATTTCGCGGTGATGGCCCAACTGTGCAAGATGCTTGAACGGTGACTGTATAACACGCCTTTTGGGTTGCCTGTGGTGCCAGAGGTGTAGCAAATTGAGGTGGCTTGGCGTTCATCTAATACCGGCCAAGTGAAGTCGCCGCTTTCTTGTTCAATGAGGGTCTCGTAGCACAGTGCATTTTTAAGAGACGTGTCAGGCATATGCGCTGAATCCGTCATCAAGATGTAGCCTTTTACATGGGGCAGCTGTGCTTGTAGTTTTTCAAGTAAGGGCACAAATGTGGTATCAATAAAAATATACTGATCTTGCGCGTGATTAATTATGTAGTCTAATTGTTCGGGAAATAATCTGGGGTTAACGGTATGCAATATGGCGCCCATGCCAGAGATGCCGTACCAGCATTCAAAGTGACGATACGTATTCCAAGCCATCGTAGCGATAACATCGCCATCTTTTACCCCTATGCGCAATAACGCTTGGGCCAGTTTTCGACTGCGTAAGGCGGCCTCTTTATAGTTGTATTCGTGCCAATGGCCTTCCACCGTCTTGGTGGCAATGACTTGTTCAGGGTATAACGTGGCGGCGTGTTCTATGAGCTGGCTCACCAGCAATGGTGAGTCTTGCATTTGACCAAACATATCAGCGTCCTTAATTATTATTTTTCACCGTTAATTTGACCCAGCTTAAGGGCTAATTCAAGGTCTTAATTGCGCCATTTGAAGGCATTGAGCTATGTCGTTAGGGGTTTTGGTATATTTTACTAGGGAAAGTGTTTTTTGTTTTATTAGCTGTCTAACCAATGAAGTTTTTATGTCCATTTCTTCTGATTGGTACGCCATTTTCTGCTTACCCCCTTTGTTTAGTGAAGTGGTTATTATGGATCTAATTGATAGCTGTAAAACGTATTAAAGTTTTCGTGTATTCGTTTGAGGGGTAGCGAGTTATCTGTTTAAATAATGTACAGAGATGATTGAATTAGAGTTTATAGTAGGAGTGGTTTATGGGAGTAGGTGGAATAGGCGGTGCCTTTAGCGCAGGGCTTGCAGGCATTCAAAAAGGCCAAGAGCAAATAAATCAAGGGGCTCAAGAGGTGGCGTCGGCCAATACTCAAAGGCCAGTGCAGGCCAGCCAGGATATTGCTAAGTCATTAACTGAAGAAAAGCAGGGTCAACGACAAGTGGAAGCTTCGGCAAAGGTGGTCGACGCCGCCAATCAAACCGTAGGCAGCTTGGTTGATATTACGGTTTAACACACAGGATATAAAGCGAGGGTAAAGTGAACGTTCAATTTGGTAGTGCTATATCAGCGTCTCAGCATAATCCAAGTCAAGGCAGTGAAGCCCGGGCGAGTGTGGCTGTGCCTGATGATGCCGAGAACTTAAGTACTGTCAGCTTTACCTCTGTAAATGAAACTCAAGAAGCGCCTAAGGGCAAACAAGAGGACGTAACGGATGGCGTGGAGGAGCGTCGTGCCCTAGACGAACAACGGGCCGAACAAAGTCGAATTGAACGTCGCCAGCAAGAGCGGGCAGTAACCGAACAGCAACAAAGCGAGAGGCAGCAAGCAAGAGCAAATGAAGAGTCGCAAGTGGACCGAGCAATACAGGCACGCAGGCAAGCAGAATCTGCCGAGCAACGCCAACTTGAAGCTGATTTGCAGCAGATCCAAAAACTTGCGGAGCGAGATCGAGTAGTAAGGGCCCACGAACAAGCGCACCAGAGTGTAGGTGGCCAGTTCGCCGGAGCCATGAGTTTGACAACAGAACGCGGGCCTGACGGTAAGCAATATGCGGTGGCGGGGGAGGTATCAATAGATGCCTCTAAAGTGGCCGATGACCCAAGGGCAACTCAAGATAAAGCAGAAACCATTCGCCGAGCGGCATTGGCTCCGGCTGACCCATCCAGCCAAGATCGACGAGTAGCGGCGTTAGCCAATCAAATGGCTGTGGAAGCAAGGTCTGATTTAGAACAACTAAACCGTGAAGAGGTAATGCAAAACGAAGCAGAGAAAGCGGAAAGTAAAGAGCAACAACAAGCGAAAGAAGCCAGTAGTTCAGAGCGTCTAGACGCGACACAAAAGGCGCAACAAGACGAGCAGCTTAGGCAAGCGTCATCGGATACAGTGGCTGCGGATTTACATGAACTGAGTGAAAATTTAACTCGCGTTCAAGTACAGTTACAGGAAATCAGTCAGATAGATGACAAGGTGCAGGCCAGTGAAAATCTGTTAGATATTGTAACCTAGCTGTCCCACCAAAAAGCCATGTAATGTGCAGAGCGATAAGGCAATACAGCAATGTGTATTGCCTTTTTTTATG
>JAPYOO010000332.1 GCA_029938135.1 Bermanella sp.
TGAATTGGTTTGGCAATCAATGTCGCAGGTTTGGTTAAACCCATCAGGGGCACCATCATTATCTGTATCGACATATGCCGCGCTATTATTTGGAAAGTCATCTAACTCATCCATTACGCCATCTTTATCGCTATCTCGCTGGGCAATGTTATTAAACGTTAATACCGGATATTGACTGCTGCTGCCATAATCCCAAGTAGAGGTACCGGTATTCCAGAACTCGTAGGTAGCCGTTGCACCTTCACACGATTGATTTGGCCCTGTTGGACAGGTCATTTGTAGACTAGTCAGCCCTGTATCCAGCCCTTGTGCACTGCTTGCCTGGGTTGTTGCTTCTATATCCCAATGGCTATCTGTGACACTAGTATCGGTGAGGCTCCCTACCAACCCGCCGACTTCGCTTGTACCGGTTACTTGGCCGCTGGCATACGTATAGCTGACAAATGCACCATAACCGCTACCCCCTGCAATGCTACCCACTAGGCCACCCACTTTTTCATTGCCAGTAACTTGAGCCTGAGAAAAACTTTCATATATCTGAACATAGTCAGATATATGACCCACCAGACCGCCCACACTTGTATCGCCGCTTACCGTTCCAGTAGAATAGTTTTGCTTTAATTCACTGAAGTCGCCCAATACTGAAACACCCCCAATCAAGGTACCTACTTTTTCTAAACCCTCTACACTTGCGTTAGAATGGCTTGCAGATAGATCACTATTATATAAAGAACCTGCAAGCCCACCTATACTAGAATATCCATAAACAGACCCTGCCACATGAATATTTGAAAGCGTTGAAAATTCAGCCCTGCCCACCAACAACCCCACAGAGCTATGACCATTTACCCTTGTTAAAGGGCCAGATATGGTTAAGTTACTCACGGTTGCATTTTGAATAGCCCCAAACAAACCTGTGTAGTTTTTTGTATTCTGGATAAACAGATTGCTAATGCTATAACCATTACCATTAAATTCAGCTCTAAACACCCCACTCGCCCCATCACCCAGAGGCAACCAACCTAGTGCGTTATTCCAGTGATCGTTATCAACTAAAAGTCCATCCCAGTCAGCATCAAAATCAAGATCATTAACCAGTTCGTAGCCAACACAATTAGTATCTGGGCAGCCTGTGTCATCCCCATTAAGACTGGTGCCCGCTAAGTTTTCTAAAATTAAACTTAACTCGTTTAGAGAATGAATTTCTATTAAGCCATCGTTGTCATCGTCTACATCCAATGCATCAGCAATTAAATCATCGTCAGAATTTATCGCACTGTCCAACACCGTTAAAGTTAAAGAAGGGCCGCTGATACCATTAATAGTCGTGGTTAGTGCATAGTCACCTGCCACTACGGCAGTGAATGAAAGTGAGGCTTCACCATTTTCGATGAGTGCCGTCACCGTAACATCAGCACCTTGGCCATTGTCCATGAGCACAATAATGGTATCGCTGTTAGATAGTGCAATCTCTTGATCAAACTCATTACGGCCCTGTAATAAAATCTGTGATTCATAAGTACTGTAAATTTGTGTGGGCACCTTATACAAAATACTGTGCTGTGAATTTACATCACCCGTGCCAGTACAAATTATTGATTCAACAAAATGTGACTCTGAACCCTGCGGGCAACTGGGTAAATCAGCAAGGGTAGAAGATGTTGCAGGCCAAGGGGCATATTTACCCGCGGGGGCACTTTCACAAGTTGTGGCACCGACACCTGGCTGATACCGACCCGGTGGGCAAGCTATGGGGTCGTTATAGCCAAATTCAGGGGAAACATAACCGGCAGGCACATCAGTACACGCATTGATGGAAGCGTATACATAATATTGGCCCGCAGGGCACTCAGTATCTGCATATGCATATGCATATGCAGTATTTTGGCTTAAAGAAAATACAATGTAGCCAATTAAAATGACTAAGCAATGATGCATTATAAAAACCCCTTTGAAATTTCGTTTTTAGCCATCGTACCATGCTCTGCGTGTATCGCAGATAATCAAACCTAAAGAATGACATTTGGCCCATTACGTCCAGCAACAGCCTTTCCAGTCGCTACCAATCCACGTCCAATCGAACAGACAGACTGAGAAGCCATTTAGAACTGGTTTAGTTAACAGGCAGAGTCATTCGTGATGATAAACGCGGCCACATTGATCGCCCCGTGATTAGGATAGGGCCGCCTACTTTGCAACGTCTCATTGTTGAGCCTGAAAGCTGGATTCAACAAACCACAATATTTTGGAATAACTTTAAGGATTTGGTGATAAGCCCTACTCAATCGTGAACGACGATCAAACTTGCAAAACTGCAAAGTGCTTTTAAGCTAATTTAAACTTTTACTCGTATAAATACTCCCTGTGAAACCACCCTTGCCTGAGACTTGAATTTTTTTGTTAGATATTTCAATAACACCTAAACTTTAAATAAAAATGGCTTTGTATGTAAATAAAAAAATATTCCGGGTAAATCAGCACGACTTCATTCTAACTATGACTGTCCATATAGAAAAAACAGGACCAGAGCCCGCAGCTGTTAGAAAACATAGCCACATGTCATTAGTTCATACAATCAGCTACCCATATGAACTTCTATACTGCCCGCTCGATTTGGTGATTACCTGCCAAGAAGTTCGGTTAGCCCTGATCCATCTAGCCATAACCTTACGGACAATTTATGATTTTAATGCCCGCCAAAGACAACCGTTAGATTAGGACCCTGGAACATGCGTTTAAGCGTAAAATAATGAGAATAAAAATGAAAAAAATAATAATGTTAGGCCTGCTAGCCCTTACCTGCCTTGCTCCGCAAGTTCAAAGCCTAGATATAATGCCCGCTCAACTGGCTGATTTACAAGGACTGTCTAACGCTCAACTTAATGAACTTTATGATTACGGCAGCGCCTATGAAATCCCCAGCGCTAATCATCCAGGTCGCCCGCACCTATTAACTGGACTGCCTTTGCCTGTCCCTGGATATAAAGGCCCCTCTGATTTATTAGGATTTTTCTGGGGCGGAAAAATATTTTTCACCGATCAGGTGGGAAATATTACGCTCACCAATCAAGTATTTCCAAACACGCCACTTAACTTCAATGATATTAGTGCGCAGGTAAGCATTAAAAATGATAGCTACACTGGTGACGATGAACCCGTTATCTTCCTGAATTATAACAACTCTAATATTGCCATTGCCCGAATTGTGCGCGACGAGATGCGTTTGATTGCGCCAGGCCTATATTTGGGACGCGCTTATTTAAAAAATGGTTTTGTGAAGCGGCTCATTACCGGCGAAGCGTTCGGCTTTGCACTTTGGTTTGCCTTACAAGAAATTTAATAGTTAGGGTATTGCTGGTATT
>JAPYOO010000333.1 GCA_029938135.1 Bermanella sp.
AAATTTATAAAAGGCTAATAGCCTTAAGTATATTGGTGGTGGAAATTACGCCCGATACTACACCGTTATTGCTGACAAACACTCGATGAATACCAGCATTCAACATCACCTCACTCACCTTTGTAATCGGCATATTCTCTTCAACCTGAATCACATGTTTGGTCATAACTTGGTTTACGGTGCATTTTTCGTCGGCCTTCACCGACATTTGTTTGATCATGTCTGGCTCAAAATTGTAGCCTACAAACTCAGCGTACACCTCTTCAACTAACTTACTTTTTTCTTGATCACTTTTTGTTTCAAAATTAATGATATCGGTTACGGTAATCACACCCACCAAAGTATGATCACTGGCAATTACAGGGGCGCCAGAAATACTGTTTTTAATGAAAAAGGTAGATAATCGTTTAATAGACCAGCCTTCATAGGCCATTAATACTTCCGTTGTCATAATGTCGACTGCGGTTAAATCTTTAATAGACATGCTCATGGTTTTCTCCTTGGTGCTTGTTATCTATAGTACCGATACCCTATTTAAAGAGCATGATCAGTATCAAGTTTTGTAAGGCTATTGCATGACGGCCATGGCTCGACTACTGGGCGTAAAGGCCAGCTCTACCAATGTTCCGCCCTGGGCAGTGTGCCGCTTAATACTGACTTCGCCACCTAAATGTCGGCTACGCTCGCTCATGATCGCCAAGCCATAGTGGTTTACTTTATTTGGATCGTCGGGAATGCCTACACCGTCATCCAATATACTCATGTGCACATCCCCATTATCCACCAACACATCCACCTGTACCTTACTGCCCTTGGAATGGTAAATGGCATTTTGGGTGGCTTCTTTGCAAATTTGTAATAAATGAATTTCTTCATTGGGGTTTAACATAACCGAATCTATTTGATAGTTGAGCTTTATTTCCATATCGCTGCGTTCGCCCAATTGGTTAAAGGCCGTATTCATCGCCCCCTTTAAACCTGAGCCATCAATTTGTAATCGAAAGGTTGACAACAATTCTCTAAGTTGACGATAAGCGCCCCCTAGCCCCTCCCGTAACTCGCCAATCAATTCTTGAAAAGCCTCTTCTTTAATGCCTTTTTCATGCCCTTTTTGTAAGCGCATTACTTGAATTTTTAAATACGAAAGAGATTGAGCTAAAGAATCGTGTAGTTCTCGGGCAATGATCGTACGTTCATTCAATAACCCCATGCGTCTATCTAATTTTTCGCGATTTTCAAGACTTAAAGCAATGGAGATTTGGTCCGCCACCGATTGAATTAAATCATGCTGCCACTGAGAGAAGCCGTCGGCATAATTTACCCGCGCCACCAATACCCCGTAATTTTGACCTTCTTGCACAAGAGGAAACTTAACGTTATAACCGCCCTTACTTGGAGAGACAAAACAACTGTCGCCCACACATTCATCACACTTGCCTGCATCGCAATTGTCGTGTCGGTCACTGTCTTCTAGAGTTAACAAATGAATATAAGGAGTACTGGACTTATCTGTGCTTAGGCACAAGTCCATGTCTTTAATTCCGCTAAGTTGCGACACTTTTTCTAATATAGGGTCAAAATCTGTTTGTGCGCCCATGCCATCATTAATGTGTCGTGCTGTTTCAAATAAAAATTGTAAAATATCGTTGGACTGTTTGAGCTGCTTGGTTTTATTTTCAACCTTGTCTTCCAGTTGTTCATACATTTGAGCAAGGGCTGCGCTCATACTATTAAAACTGTCGGCCAGCACGCCCAACTCATCGTTATTCTCAAGTTCTACCGTGTGCTTTAAATCCCCGTCACGCATCCGTTTGGCCATTTCCGTTAGCTGATGTAAAGGGGTTTCTATGTGCCGTGATACATTGCCCATGGCGATAAACACTAATAACAAAGTAACAAACAACGAAATAATTTGAATAAGACGCAACATCTCAATTTTAAATTCGGCGTCGCTTTGATACAAGCCCACCAATACATTGATGTCCTCTACAAACCGATCCATGTCTTGCAAGCTTAGCGGCATGACTACTAAAGGGTTATCGATACCGCTTTTAACCTGAATAGCCATTAATCTGGGGCGTATGTTATAAACCCAATCACGTTTAATACGGTTGTACTGATCATAAACTTCGTCGCCAGGTTCTAAGCGATTGACGTTATATACCACCACTGGGTTTTGTAAGGTTTGTTCAAACTGATCAAGGCGCACCTTAAACTGATCTTGGCTTTCATGGCCTTCCCTTGCATAGCTCAATAAAGCATATCCCTGCATACGCAAAGAACCAGATAAATTAATAGCGGCCGCATCGGAACTGGCCATCTCAGAGACGACAAACGAGGTGAACATACTTAACAGGGCCATAATGGTCATGGCGGCCATTAACGAGCCAATACGAAACACAATGGAGTTTTTAATCTTGCCAAACATGTCAAACCGACTCATAAAAAACAAACTCTATTGTAACCAGAAAACTAGCCTCTAGGTCGTATAAACCCGGCTCTTAGTAGATAGCTACTGTACCACTTTGTGAGTAGTTCGCCCCTCTCTAACGCAGTGCTTACCAACGTTCCTTGACCTAGGTCAACAGTGGGTAAGTACTCGCGGCCATATAGTTTGATGAACACTGTACTTATAAATTAATTGGGCTGTGTAAAGCCAATGCTGAGAGAGAGGTATCTATGAGTCAATTTTTAGACCGGCTGCAGTTTTTTAAACGCAAGCAGGGTGAATTTGCCGATGGTCACGGTACTGTCACCAATGAAGACCGTCAGTGGGAAGACGGATATCGTAAACGCTGGCAGCATGACAAGGTGGTACGCTCTACCCACGGGGTAAACTGTACGGGTTCTTGTAGCTGGAAAGTGTACGTTAAAGACGGCCTAATTACGTGGGAGACTCAACAAACCGATTACCCGCGTACCCGTCCAGATCTTCCTAACCACGAACCACGCGGTTGCCCTCGTGGTGCCAGTTATTCTTGGTATGTATATAGCGCTAACCGCTTAAAATATCCAAAAGTGCGCAAAGAACTTATTAAGCTGTACCGCGCCGCAAAACTTCAACATCCCGATCCAGTAGATGCTTGGGCGTCTATTGTAACTGACCCTGTTAAATCCCTGGCCTACAAAGAAAGCCGCGGCATGGGTGGTTTTGTACGCGCTGACTGGACCGAAGTTAACGAAATTATTGCTGCCGCCAACGTATACACCGCCAAAGAATTTGGACCGGATCGCATTGTTGGGTTCTCGCCGATCCCTGCCATGTCTATGGTGTCTTATGCTGCTGGTGCCCGCTTCTTATCACTCATTGGTGGCCATTGCTTAAGCTTCTACGATTGGTACTG
>JAPYOO010000334.1 GCA_029938135.1 Bermanella sp.
CCGGTACCACAGCCTAAATCCAATACAGATTGTTTAACGCCTTGTGGGCAGCGATTTAATAAGTCATGGGCCAACACATGCTGAATTCGGGCGTAGGCGTCATACTGCCCCGCCGCCTTACTGAAACTATTGGCAATAGCCTCTTTTGCAATGTGTCCGCTCATTAACTATTGGCCTGCAAGAACGTTAAAATGCCATTGGCCACCGATTGTGGCTGAGTAACTAAACTTGCGTGCGAGCCATTAGGCACGAAACTCACTAAGTGTTTTTCATTTATTTTATTGTATTCCTGACTCACCCCATGAGGCACGATGGCATCATCTGTTGATAACATATGCAAACAAGGCTGAGGCAGGATTGATAATATCTTGCGGTTATCAATTAATGCCAGTAATTCAAGAGACGCTTTTAATACTTCGCTGTTAGGCTGGGGCGATTGGGTATTTTTTTGTAACCATTTTAAATGCGTTAACATATCTTTTTGCTCGCCCACAACAGTAAGCGCGGCAAAACGACGCAAGGTTACACGGGCATTATCAATACCTTCCATAAAGCCATTGTATAGCGGCGAAGGAACCCCTTTTTTCCATTTATTGTCGGCCAGAAATTTAGCGTTACTGCACAGCGTCATAACGCTTTTAACACGCTGCGGCGCACGCGCTGCCGCCTGAACCGCCAGCATGCCGCCCAACGACCAGCCCAACCACGTGCTGTTTTCTGGGGCCACTTCCAATAAAGCATCGATTAAATTCGTGATCTCATAGGCTTGTTGCGCATCTTCACACTGGCTATCACCAAATCCTGGTAAATCTACCGCGATGAGTTGAAAGCGCCCTTCAAATAATGCCGCTAGTGGTTTAAATACTTGTGCGTTACAGGACCAGCCATGTATGCAAAATATCACGGGCAAGTTACTGCTTTTGTCACCACTAAGATTGTGTATTGCTAAGGTATTCATGTGTTTCTTCTTATGGTGATAGTTTTTAAAGCATCCAGTAACTGTGAAACCTGTTGCTCGCTATGGGCTGCCGACAAGGTTACTCGCAACCTTGCGGTACCCTCGGGTACCGTAGGAGGGCGAATGGCAGTAACCATAATGCCTTGCTGTTTTAATTGCTCACTCATGTGTAACGCATCTTTGGCGTCACCCACTAAAACAGGCTGAATAGCGGTATTGGAGGGCATTAATGTTAAACCCAAATTTTGAGCACCTGCGCGAAATAATTGAATAAGTTTTTGTAAATGCACTCGGCGCTCGGGCTCATTTTTTACGATATCTAAACTGGCTAATGTGGCAGCTGCAATCGCAGCGGGCATAGCAGTGGTATAAATAAAGGGGCGCGCAAAGTTGGTAAGGTATTCAATAAGCTCGCTACTGCCCGCCACAAACGCGCCTGCCGTGCCAAAGCCTTTGCCTAGTGTGCCCATTAAAATCTGTACATCGTCTTGATTTAAGTTGGCTTGTTCACATAAACCCGCGCCTTGATCTCCCAGTACGGCAAAACCATGGGCATCATCCACCATTAACCATGCATCGTGTTGCTTGGCCAAAGTGCTTAAACCTTTTAAATCAGCACTGTCACCATCCATGCTAAACACCGCATCGGTGACAATTAATTTACGGCGGCCATCACTGCGTGCAAGGCGAGTTTGCAGGTTATCTAGATCGTTATGCAGGTAACGCTGAAAGCGCGCGCCACTTAATAGGCCCGCATCTAAAAGAGAGGCGTGATTCCATTTATCTTCAAACACCGCATCTTGTTTGTTAAGCAGCGCCCCCACTACCCCTAAATTTGCCATGTAGCCGGTGCTAAATAGAATGGCCGATTCACGTCCGGTAAATTCGGCCAGGGCCAGTTCTAACTGTTCATGGTAATCAGTATGGCCATTCACTAAGTGCGCCGAACCACTGCCCACACCAAATTCATCGGCGGCACGTTTAAACGCTTCCACGACCACTGGGTGATTGGCTAAACCTAAATAATCGTTACTGCAAAAGGTAAGATAGGACTGACCATTAATTTTCATTAATGGCCCTTGCGGACTTTGCGCCACTTGAGTTTGTCTAAACAAACCCTGCTCTTTGCGCGCTGCCAACTCAGCTTGTAAATTAAATGCCATGACGGTGAAGTAGTTTAAACCGTGGCGTCGAAAAACGGCTGTTTAGTGTCATTCTTTTGAATTTGCTTGCTTAAGTTCTCGGCCTGACCACTATCATCGTTGGCTACAATGCTTTGCTCGGGCTTTAAACCTAAACGTTTAAACAACTGCATGTCTTTATGGGTTTCTGGATTGGGGGTCGTTAACAAACATTCGCCGTAGAAAATAGAGTTGGCGCCCGCCAAGAAACACATGGCTTGTGTGGCGTCGCTCATGTCATCACGACCGGCCGATAGGCGCACGTGAGATTTAGGCATTAAAATACGCGCAACTGCGATGCAACGTACAAAATCAATGTGATCTAGATCTTCTACATCTTCAAGTGGTGTACCTTTCACTTTTATTAGCATATTCAATGGCACACTTTCTGGTTGTACTGGCAAGTTAGCCAATTGAACCAAAAGCCCCACGCGATCGCTTTTACGTTCGCCCATGCCAATGATGCCACCGGAGCAAATTTTCATGCCGCTATCACGTACATTTTGCAATGTGTCTAAGCGATCACCAAAGGTGCGGGTAGTGATGATTTTGTCGTAAAATTCTTTACTGGTATCTAGGTTATGGTTGTAATAATCCAGACCGGCGTCGGCCAATTGACCTGCTTGATCTTCATCTAACATGCCCAGCGTCATACAGGTCTCTAACCCCATAGCACGCACCCCTTTCACCATGTCTAATACATACGGCATGTCACGTTTGTTAGGGTTTTTCCAAGCGGCCCCCATGCAAAAACGGCTTGAGCCTTTGGCTTTGGCTTCGGCTGCTTTATTTAATACCGCTTCAACCTCCATAAGGCGCTGCTTTTCAAGGCCAGTGTTGTAATGGGCCGACTGTGGGCAATATTTACAATCTTCAGGGCAAGAACCGGTTTTGATGCTTAAAAGGGTGCTTACTTGAACTTCATTGGGATTAAAATTTTGACGATGCACGGTTTGTGCTTGAAACATAAGGTCATTAAAAGGCAGGTCAAAAAGGGCCTTTACTTCGCTGGCGCTCCAATCATTACGTACAGTGCTTTCAGTGGTGTTCATAAGATACCTCTTTAATATTCTTGGTTGACGCTGTGCCCGTGCCTACACTTATAAACAAGCTGTTTAAAACTTAAGTCTGTGGATAACACAGAGGCGGCAAAAAACGTCTAAATGATGATTTAATATGAGGGGCCATGTTAACCACTTATTT
>JAPYOO010000063.1:0-13296 GCA_029938135.1 Bermanella sp.
CCGCTGGTTTTTCAATTTTTTCCAGCTCTTCGTTAATGGATTGGCGGTCTAAAATCTCACCGGTTTCAGGATCACGGAATTCTTGATCTTGAATCCATAAATCGGCATAGGTCACATAACGGTCAAAGATGTTCTGCCCGTATTCGCTGTAAGACTCTAAATACGCGGTTTGAATTTCTTTGCCAATGAACTCCACATATTTAGGCGCCATGTATTCTTTAATATAATTTAAATAGCGATCGGCTAATTCTTGTGGAAATTGCTCTTGTTCAATCTGCTTCTCCAATACATACATTAAGTGCACTGGGTTCGCCGATATTTCACTGGCATCAAAGTTAAATACTTTGGACAGAATCTTAAAAGCAAAGCGGGTAGATAAACCGTTCATGCCTTCGTTTACGCCAGCACCGTCATGGTATTCCTGCATGGACTTGGCTTTAGGGTCAGTGTCTTTTAAGTTTTCGCCATCATAAATACGCATTTTGCTGTAAATGCTGGAGTTTTCAGGTTCGATAATGCGCGACAGCACTGTGAATTGCGCCAACATTTTTAAGGTGTCAGGTGCACAGGCGGCTTTTGCGAGAGAGCTGTTCTGCAGCAGTTTTTCATAAATATGTACTTCTTCTTTTATGCGCAAACAATAAGGCACTTTAACTGTGTAAACACGGTCAATGAAGGCTTCATTGGTTTTATTATTCTTGAAGGTCTGCCACTCGCTTTCGTTAGAGTGGGCTAATAAAATGCCATCAAATGGAATGGCGCCCATGCCTTCGGTGCCATTATAGTTGCCTTCTTGTGTGGCGGTTAACAGAGGGTGTAGCACCTTAATCGGTGCCTTAAACATCTCTACAAATTCCATTAACCCTTGGTTAGAACGGCATAACGCTCCTGAGAAACTGTAAGCATCAGGATCGTCCTGGCTGAATTCTTCTAGCTGGCGAATATCCACTTTACCCACGAGTGAAGAGATGTCTTGATTGTTCTCATCCCCAGGCTCCGTTTTAGAGACCGCTATTTGGTCAATGATATTGGGGTACAGTTTTACGACCTTAAACTGCGTAATGTCGCCTTTAAATTCATGCAGGCGTTTAGCGGCCCAGGGTGACATTATGCCGTTGATGTAGCGCCCCGCAATGCCATAATCTTCTTTAAGAATTGTGCCATCTTCTTCAGGATTAAATAAACCTAAAGGGGATTCAAATACAGGGGAGCCTTGAATGGCATAAAACGGAATGTGCTGGATAAGGTGTTTAAGGCGCTCGGCCAATGATGACTTACCGCCACCTACCGGCCCTAATAAATAGAGTATTTGTTTTCTTTCTTCCAAACCTTGAGCCGCGTGACGAAAATAAGACACAATTTGCTCAACGGCTTCCTCCATGCCATAAAATTCATTGAAGGCAGGATAGCGTTTAATAATTTTATTGGAGAATATTCGGCTTAATCTGGGGTCAGTGGCGGTATCCATTAGTACCGGTTCACCAATGGCTTTTAACATGCGTTCGGGGGCACTGGCATAGGTGCTAGGATCTTGCTTACACAACAGCAAGTAATCTTGCAGGCTCAGCACTTCCTCTTGAGTGGTCTTATATCGATCTTGATAGTGATTGAAAATATTCATGGCAACCTCACTCACAGTTTTTGATTAGTGCATTGGCTTACTCTCAAATTAATCCACATCCTTGTAATTAATTTAGACTCATTTAAGTCTGATGTATCCCTTTAATTATTAATTAGTTGTTTTGAAGTGGATTGATTTTAAGGCGTCAATTTCTTAATACCTTGCGAACTATGTTGCATAGGCTGTGCCTTTATAAGAAGTGTAGTGAATTAATTTAAAACAGGTGTGTGAATATTATGGCAAAGTTGAATGATGAGCATTAGCAGGATGATGTTGGCGATTTTTGCCGTAATTAAAAGCAGTGATTTGCCCAAATTCAGACATCATTACTTTACGGCACCATTGGTGTTCGCGGGATAGGTTTTGGTATTCACTGTGCAAAAAAAAATCATTACGCTGCAAGCAGACTAGCCTCACTAGGTTACCGACTTATGACTGTTGGCTGGCCACTAATTCAGACATCATTAATTTACGGAACCACTGATGATCGTTTGGTAGGTTTTGACGTTGATGCCAGATAAACTTCATGTTGTATTTAGAGGCGGTCAGTTCTTTAGGAAGGGGGATGGTTGTTAGGCCCATTTGCTCATACATTTTACTGGCAGCGCCCTTGGCGCCCAGCATTATATAGTCGGTACGCACTAGACTTTGCAAGGCACAGTTGGCGTTATTGGTTTCAAAGACGATTTTTCTTTCTTTGCCTAACGCGGCCAATATCTGTTGGTCTTTTTGGTGGTTTTCATTGAACTCAGGAATAATCACTTTCATGAATGAGTACTGCAAAAAATCATCCAGTAAAATGGTGCTTTTACCCGCTAAAGGGTGGCCTTTACGTACCACCGCACATACTTGAATATCGGCCAGTTTAAGTTGGTAAAAATTGGCTCTATCCACATCAACGACGTTCATGGCTAAATCTAATTGGCCACTGGCCAATTGATCAAAAGAATGGCGCGTCCATGGTTTTAGGTGAATTTTTACTAAGGGAGCTTGCTTGCTTAAAGTAGACAATAATCCCGGTATTACTCGGTTGGCGATGTTGTCTAGCATAGAGATGCGAAAAGTACGCTCACACAGAGAGGGTTTAAAAATAGGTGGCGTCAGTAGGGCCCCTAAACTGTCTAACGCATCCACTAGGGGGGTCTTTAACGCCAGTGCTCGGTCGGTGGGTTGAATGCCATGACTAGTACGAATAAACAGTTCTTCACCAAACGTTTCTTTTAAACGTGCCAGCATCTTGCTCATGGCCGATTGAGTAACAAACAGACGTTCGGCGGCACGGGAAACATTTTCTTCTTCAAGCAATACCTGCAAGGCAACCAATAATTTGATGTCGTAACGGGCAAGTTGCTCAAGTTTCATTCGCTTTCAATCTTTGTGAAATAAGAGGGATTAGTTTAACGGCAAATATCGCACTTGGGCAGGTTTAAATAAAGGGATAAAAAAACACCGGCAATCACGTAAGAGATTGCCGGTGAAAGGGACAACACATAGAAAGGGGTTAGAAAAAGTCAGAGGACTTTTTCTGGGTAAAATTGTGGTTAAAAGCTATAGTTCACCGAGAATGACGCGGCTACCGCACTGTTATCAAATTCGCCGCTGGGGGCGGAAAAGTCGTTATTTTCTTCAGATACGGTACTGGGTGTGCCCAGGTCGGCGTATTCCAGGCCAAAGGCTAGCTCGGTGCTGGTCGTCACAATGTAAAGGGCCCCCACTGTGTAGCGGTGAATCTCATCCAGCGGGATGTCTACGTTGCGGTCATGTGTATCAACGGTACTCTCTTCGAATGCATAACCCGCCTGTAAGATAACCTTGTCGTTTAGCTGGTAGTGAGTACCCACGGCATAGCGGTTGGCGTCTTTCCAGTTGCGCTCCAATGTCAGGGGCAGGTCCGCAGGAGGGTTGCCTGATGGATCTGGCACTATGCCCTTTACCAGTACCTGCGTTTCATTGAAGGCGCTATAAAAAGTGCGACCCAAATCCCACATCACGCTTACATCTGTATTCAATTGATGAACACCACTGATCACTATGCTGGCTGGGTTGACCCAGTCAAGTTCGGTGTCATAGCTGCCGTTCATACCTGTGAAATCAGGTAAATTGGATATAGCGCCAGTACCGGTCAGGTTGCTGCTAACCTCGGAACGATAGACTAAGCCGATCCTGTTGTTGGCATCTATTTCAAACAGGCCACCTAGGGTCCAACCATAATCCAGACTATCGGCTTCCAGCGCCACATCTGGAGTAAGCCCAAACAAGTTCATCTTTAATTCTTGTTCAACACTGGTGTGGTTGGCGGTAACACCAAAACCCACCGAGAATTGATCATTGATACGGTAAGCGATGGACGGCATGGCTTGCAGAGTTTCTAGGCTAACGTTATTGACCACATTTTCACCCTCCCAGCCCTCGTTGTAATCCAGTGAGTTTCCAAAGGGCACCACAAATGAAAAACCCACACTTAACTGTTCGTTAATACTGTTTACATAACTAAATGACGGGATAATAATCTCGCCCCCCGCGTTGCCACCGCTATCGGCTGCTGGGTCATCGGAATTAAATTCAATATTCGTTTCAGCCACGATCATACCAAAGCCAATCTGTTGGCCTTCCACCAATACCATAGTCGCCGGGTTGGCCCATGCCGAACCAGCCCCCATGCCAATGGCGGCGTGACCTGCGCCTGCCGTGCCAAAGTTGGGAGAGCCTGGCATCAGTTGTAAACCGGCCCCTTGGGCGCTCATGGATAGGAAGGGGCCGGCTAATATGGCCATGGCCAAGGTGTTACGGGCACTGTTTCGGGCACTACGGGTGTTCATCATATTTTTGTTAACGTTATTTTTCATAGTCAGAATCCTTTTTTTGTATAGGTTGTTGAATAAGGTGGCGCTAATTTACCGCGCAAAAACACGCCTGAATAATGAAGCTGGGGACTAGCTGGTATTCCGTTTTGGACTTTTCATTGCTAAGTGGTATGGGCAGTGGGAATATGGCTGGGTCAACAAAAAAAGGCCTCATGTCCATGCACATGGGCTGTTTCAATGGGAGGCTGCGGCCTCAAAGGAGAGTGAATATGATGAAGTTTGTTAAGTTCCCGCTGATCATTGTTTTTAGTTTACTGGCGCTTGCTTGCACCCCGGATGATGACGATGAATTATTGGAGGTGATATATAGCGAAGAAGCGTTCCCTAATGGCGAAGTGGATCCTTCTGACAAGTATGCGTTTACCTTGTCTGATGACCAAATAACAAACATTACTTTAAAAGGGGATTTGGGTGAGATTACGATATCCGGATCTAATAATTATATTGTAATTGAGGAAGATACTTACATTGAAAAGCTCACTATTCTGGGCGATATAAATATAGTTGAAGAAGATAATTTGAATATCACAATCGAGACCATTAAAGTCGCCGGCGATAACAACATGATATACATTTCTGAGTGTGTTGACTGGACCGCTACCGGCGAAGGAAACGTCGCGCCGATCGCCATAAACTGTGACACCGGCGAGCTATAAGCTAGGCTTAAGAGCAAAATACGAATACTATGCCGTACTCATTAAAACTAAAAATAAAGTACGGCTTTTCTGTGACCATATGGGACAACATATGAAAATTAAGAATTACAAAACAACCCTGGCATTAGTAGCCTTGGTTTTGAGCTCTATGCAGAGCAATGCCACATCAAGTATATCGGGTGCTGGTGTCGACCTGTCTATTCCCAAAGAGTTGGCCATGGGAATAAAACATCAGTCTTATGATTTTGCCTCCATCGAAGATGGTGCGCCAGAAATGGCCATGGACTACACTCAAGTGAAAGTGCCGTTGGGTAAGTTTGATGTGATGGGTCAAATATTAGTGCCCTCCATTTCACTTGAACGAACCGCTTTTCGTTTTCAAAATATAGCCATAAACGATCAAACTTTATATACCCTAAAATCTCAATTCATGTTCATTGAAAAGCAGGATGAAAAGTGGACACGAATTTTACAAGTCACGCCCAGTATTCACAGCGATACCAAAGCGGTGGATGAAGATGCTTTTTCATTAATGGGTTTGGCTATTTGGCGTTTTCAATCTACGGACAAAAGTGCCTGGACCATGGGTTTTGGTGCCAACCACTTGTTTGGTGAATATAAACCCATCCCTTTGCTGTCTTATCAGTATCAGGTAAACGATCGTTTGCAGTTGGATGTGGGCTTTCCGATAACCAAAGCTGAATACCGTTGGCAGTCTAACTGGACGGGGTTTGCTTCGTTTGCACCCGCAGGCGGAAATTGGCGCATCGATTCACAAAACAATGACAAGGTGAATGTGGCCTACAGCAGCTGGTTGGCCAGCACGGGAGTGCGCTACCAATTTAAACCCAAGATGTGGGCCACTCTGGCTTTGACCCAAAGCGTCGCGCGTAAATTTAATTTGGATGACAGTGACTCTTCACAAGAAGTCGATGTGGATGACAGTGGGGCTATTATGTTCTCCATTGGTTTCCATCCCTAGTTTTAACAAAAAATATTGATAGTTAATTTATTAAAAATGTTTAAGGAAAAAACAATGACTCCCAAGACACTGTTGAAATTGTCCTGTGCCGGTATGGCTTTACTAACACTTATGGCATGCAGTAATGAAGAGGCGGCAATGGCCGTTAAAGAGGCGCCATTAAAACCGGTGCGTACTATGACGGTGAGCTTGGGTGGTGTCTCGCTTAAGTCATTTACCGGGGTGGTGGATGCCATCAAAACCGCAGAGTTGGGTTTTCGTGTCAGTGGTGAATTAAAATCGGTAAACATCAAAGAGGGAAGCGAGGTTAAGCAAGGTCAGGTGATCGCTACCCTGGATCAAACCGATTTTAAAATTACACTGGATGCCAGTCAGGCCGAATTTGACCGCGCCAGTGCTGAGTTTAAACGGGCACAAAGCCTCATCACTCAGGGTGCTATCAGTACTGCAGATTTTGAGAAGTTAAAGGCACAAAAGAGTAACGCCACTGCGCAACTACAAAGCGCCAAACAAAATTTAAAGTACACAGTATTAAAAGCGCCGTTTAGTGGCATTATTGCTAAGCAGTATTTCTCTAATTTTGAAAAAATTTCTTCTTCTGTGAGTTTTGCAGTGATTCAGGATCTTTCAGCTTTTGAAGTGAAAATAAATATCCCAGAAAGCGTGATGATTAAAATAAAACGTGATGAAGAAGATCGCCCCGTCTATGCGGTGTTTGACGGTAATCAAGATAAACACTATCCGTTAGTATTTAAAGAAGTGTCTACTCGCAGCGATGAAAAAACCCAAACCTATGCCGTTAAATTTGTTATGGACGGACCTAAAGATATTAATTTGTTACCCGGCATGAGTGCACGAGTATATGCCGAGCTTAACGTTCATGATAAAGCCATTAAAGAAATATTTGTACCTGCGCACTCAGTTTTAGAAGACAGTCAGGGCCGCTTTGTATACGTGGTGAATGAGAAATCTGAAACCAAGGGAGATATTGAGCGTCGCGCCGTGGTGGTGGGTGAGTTAAATGAAAACGGCATTCTCATTTTGCAAGGTCTGGATGTGGGCGACCGTGTAGTGACGGCCGGCATGAGTAAAATGTCGCCGGGCTTAATGGTTCGCATTATGGCTGAAGGGTAAAGAGTGATGAATATAACTCGATTAGCCATTCAAAATAATCGCACCACCCTAGTATTGCTGGCGGTGCTGATCTTATTGGGGATTCAGGCATACAAGGAAATCCCCCGTGCCTATGATCCCGGTTTTATCATTCGTGCCGCGCAGGTAATTACCTATTTCCCAGGCGGCAGTCCACAACGGGTAGAAAAACTCATATCGGACAAGATTGAAAAAGTGGTACAAGAAATTCCCGAGCTGGATTTTGTAAAAAGTGAATCCCGCACCGGTATCAGCATAGTGACGGTAAACATTAAAGAAAGTTATACCAATATGCGTCCCATCTGGGACAACCTGAGGCGCAAGGTCGACAAGATCAAGGGTGACTTACCGGACGGTGCCATTGGCCCTAATGTCAACGATGAGTTTGGTGATGTATTTGGGGTGGTAATGACCATCACCGGTGAAGGTTATAGTTATAGTGAACTTAAAGACGTGGCGGATGCGGCCCGTGATGAATTGCTGCGCATCTCTGAGGTGGCCAAGGTAGAAATTCATGGCAATCAGGATGAACGTGTCTATGTGGAATATAACGACGCGCGCCTGTCTGAATTAAACCTATCGCCTTTGCAGTTAAGCCAAATACTCGCTAACCAAAATGTGGTGATGCCGGGTGGTTCGGTACGTGTGGGTAAAGAGCGCATAGAGCTTGAACCTTCCGGTAACTTCGAGTCCCTTGAAGATATTCGTCGCGCCACCATATTATTACCCGGTTCAAACGATGTAATTTATCTGGAAGACATTGCACAAATTAAACGCTCTTATAAAGATCCTAAAAGCAGCCTAGTGCGCAGCTCCGGAGTGCCCGCTTTGGCAGTGGCCGTTAGCATGCGCGAAGGGGGCAATAATATCGAGATGGGTCGCGCGGTATTGGCCACCATTGAACGTTTTGAAGCTCAACTGCCTATAGGCGTTGAATTTGAAATGTTGAATTTCTCCCCTAAGGAAGTGGAAGACAAGGTAAACGATTTTGTTAGCAACCTAGTGCAAGCCATTGCCGTGGTAGCGGCGGTGATGTTGTTCAGCTTGGGCTTGCGTACCGGGCTGGTGGTCTCCACCCTTATTCCGGCCAGCATGATTGCGACTATCTTTGTGATGAACTATTTCAACATAGGCCTAGATCAAATTTCTCTGGCGGCGCTGATCATTGCCCTGGGTATGTTGGTGGATAATGGCATCGTCATGTCGGAAAGCATTATGGTCGAAATGAACAATGGCAAATCCCCCATGGACGCGGCTATTACTTCGGCCAATGAATTAAAGATTCCGTTGTTAACCTCGTCACTGACTACTTCGGCGGCTTTTTTGCCAATATTTTTAGCCGAGTCGGCCATGGGTGAATATACCGCTGCCTTGTTCCAGGTGGTAACCATTACCCTGCTGTGTTCTTGGGTGTTAAGCCTGACGATGATTCCCATGATGTGCATGCTGATACTGAAGGTGAAAAAAGGCGGAGCCGATAAAAACGAATTTGAACAAGGTTTCTATCCGTACTACCGTCGCGCATTAGTGTTGCTGCTTAAGAACCGTACCATTACGGTGGTGAGTGTCATCATATTATTTTTTGGCAGTCTGCAGGCATTGAAGATGGTGCCGAGTATTTTCTTTCCACCATCAGATAGACCATTTTTTAAACTGGACATCGAATTGCCTATCGGCACCGCCATCGAGCAAACCGATTGGGTGGTGAAGGACGTAGAGCAATATCTGCAAACTCTTAAGGTGAACGACGAGAACACTAAGGGCATTCGTAATTGGATCACGTATGTAGGTTCCGGTGGTGCTCGTTATTTGCTGACCCACAACCCCAAGCCGGCCAGTCCCAGTTATGGTTTGATGATCATCAATACCACAGGCGCCGATGTAAATGGCGAGCTTATGGCCAAGGTTGAAAATTACATCAATCAGCACCACCCAGATGCACAGGCCACCGCGCGATTAATTGAAAACGGCAAGGCCATTAATAACCCGGTGGAGGTGCGCATTTTTGGTAACGATGTGGATAAATTGTTTGCCATTGTTGATGAGGTTAAACAAAAATTATCTGGAATTAACGGTTTAAAAAATGTAAGTGATGACTGGGGTCAGAGAATTAAAAAACTCACGGTGGACATCAATCAGGAAAAAGCCAAACGTGCTGGCATCACCAGTCAGGACATAGCGGTGTCATTACAGACCGGCCTAAGCGGTTTTGAGATGACAGAATACCGTGAGGGTACCACCTCTATTCCGGTTATTTTGCGCACCGAGGCGGCCGACCGTCAGGACCTGGGCAAGATTGAATCCCTTACCGTATTCTCTCAGGCAACCGGTAACGCCGTGCCCCTGATTCAGGTAGCCGATATTAATGTGACCTGGGAGCCGGCCAAAATTTTACGCCGTGATCGCTTAAAAACCGTGGCGGTGGGGGCACAACTTGATGGCAGCATTACGGCCACTCAAGGGTTTAATGAATTGAGCCCTTGGTTGGAAGAGTACAGTAAGAATTGGCCCATCGGTTTTTACTTTGAATATGGTGGCGAGCTGGAATCGTCAGGTGCCTCCAGTCAATCCATAGCTGAGAAATTACCCATCGCCATCTTCATCATAGTGATCTTGTTGGTGATGCAATTTAACTCTTTGCGTAAACCCTTCATTATTCTATCCACCATTCCACTGGGTATCATTGGGGTGATATGGGGCTTAATCGCCGCTAATAGCTTCTTTGGTTTTATGACCTTGCTGGGTATCATTTCTTTGGCCGGTATTGTTATCAACAACGCCATTGTATTGTTGGAGCGCATTAAGTTTGAGATTGAAGTAACCGGTTTGGCGCCTCAGCTTGCCATCGTGGAAGCGGCACAGCGCCGTATGCGGCCCATATTACTTACAACCGCCACCACCGTATTTGGTTTAATTCCTTTATATTTAGGGGGAGGCGAAATGTGGGAACCCATGGCGGTGGGTATCATGGCGGGGTTGATGTTTTCGACTCTGTTAACCCTAGGCTTTATCCCGGTGTTATATGCCAGTTTATACCGAGTGAATTATGCTGGCTTTCAGTTTTCAGAAGTAACACCGGAAGCTGAATTAAAGGGTAATTAATAGCGCCTAATATATCGGTTAAACAAGCCCACTAGCCCAGCTATTGGGCTTGTTTTTTATAAAGAGGAAATTAAAAAATGTATAAAATATTATGGCTGGCATGTGCCTTATTTATATCGGGTTGTGCCATGCAGCCTGTGCCTGCTTATCAACAGAGCGAGGGAAGTCACAGGAGTGATTACAATACCTTCACCATTAAACCGGTATTGGTAAAGCGCAACAGTCAGCTTGCATCTAAAAAAATAGAAATAGCCATTCAATATGCTCTGCAGCAACAGGGGCTTAATTTTGTGAAGGAAGGTGGGCAGTTGTCGGTGGAATATGGCTTTGGCTTAAAGTCCATACAAGAACTTGAATTAAAGATGTATCCGGTGGGTAGTAAAATGTACACCGGCCATATTTTAAATGATGCTTTGTACGCGACTCTAGTGGTGAATATAGTGGACGTAACACAAAATAAAAGTATCTGGCTTATGTCGGGCTCACGAAAGATTGACGAAATGAAACGCTCGCAGCAACAAGTGAATGATAAATTTGTGAGCCTACTAAGTAATTTTAAATAAAATCAATAGAATGTGAAAAACCGGTTGAGGGGAAATAAATGGAATTAAATCCACGGCAAACCATTATCTTGGCGGTGTTGGTGTTGTTTTTAGGGCGCCTAATGGTGCAAAAAATAACACTGCTTAAACACTATAACATCCCCGAGCCGGTGGCTGGCGGCGTAATTACCTCGGTATTTTTTAGTATTATTTATTTTCTGTTTGATATTACGGTGGAGTTTTCATTATTTCAACGGGATGTCTTGCTGGTTGTATTTTTTACCTGTGTTGGTTTGTCATCCAAATTTTCAACCTTGTTACAAGGAGGAAAACCCCTGGTTATTATGCTGGTGGTAGCGGTGTTCTATTTGTTCATACAAAACTTCACGGGTATTGCGGTGGCCTTAATGACGGGTTTGGATGCACAAACCGGCGTACTGGGCGGTTCGGTTTCGTTAAGTGGCGGTCATGGCACCGCCATCGCATGGTCCCCAACGTTTAAAGATAACTATGGTATTAGCAATGCGGTAGAAATTGGTATTGCCTGTGCGACGTTTGGACTAGTGCTAGGTGGCGTGATTGGTGGCCCCATTTCAAATTTTTTAATCAAACGCTATGAGCTAAAACCTGACAGCCAAGAAAGTATAACGGTGGGTGTGGCAGATCAATCCAGTGAAAAAATCACCACAGATTCTGTATTTTCTATGTTATTGGTACTGAGTATTGCCATTGGACTTGGCCTGCAGTTGCATGAATTATTAATTTACCTAGGCATTAAACTGCCAGTATTTGTTCCCTGTCTGTTTGGTGGAATTATTCTTACCAACACGGTGCCGTATTTATGGAAGAAGGTGTCGTGGCCCGCAGGCACACCTACCCTGGCATTGGTGAGTGATATTTGCTTAGGATTGTTTTTATCCATGTCTTTGATGAGCTTGCAGCTTTGGGCGCTGATAGACCTGGCTTTGCCCATTATCCTGTTATTGCTGGCACAGGTTTTAGTGGTCAGTGTATTTACGATTTTTGTGGTATTTAGGGTATTGGGTAAAAATTATGAGGCGGCAATAATGTCCACCGGTTATGTGGGGTTAGCGTTGGGAGCCACTCCTACTGCCATCGCTAACATGACCGCGGTGACGAAGAAATACGGGGCAGCCCCGCAAGCCTTTATTGTGATTCCGTTAATTGGAGCATTTTTTATTGATGTAGCTAACTCGCTAATTATTCAGAATATATTGGCTTGGTTGGATTAAGGCGTGATGTTATATTCACTATAGCCAATCGGATGAACCAGATATTTTCATGGTTTAATTGGGTATGCGTATTCTCACTGTGGCGGGTACACAAGCTGGATCACAGTTTTCCATCGTTATGGAGGTCGGAAACACGGTCATGATACCAAACTGAGTGTCACGAACGTCCGAGACCACATAGTGAGGCAGCATGACATTTTGTAATTGCCAAAAATCAAACCTGTGGTTATGGGCGTGCAGCATATGATCAAAATTCAAAAATTTTAAATACAGACTTAATTCCAATTGCTCATCCCAGGGGGCGATGTGTGATACACCTATGGTGTGATTACGAATCTCACCCTCTTCTAGATCAGCTTCCTGCTTTAACCATAAGGGGTCGGGTACGTTTTCAAATTCGTATTTATTATCGTTGTAGGCAATGAATTTTGTATTTTGGTAAGTAAAACTAAAATCAAATGGTCCAAAGGTTTTTAGCCAAATTTCTTTGCCATAAGACAGGGAATCATGATTACCAATCACGGAAATTATCGGTTTGTTACTGTGGCTCAAAGCTTTGCAGGTCCATTCATACTCTTGTTTGATACCTATTTCTACCAGGTCGCCAATGAGAAAAATAAAATCGATGTCGTCTCTTTTATTGATGACTTCAATGGCATCTTGAACGTCTTCGGGGCGCATCTGTGGGTCACCCATGACAGCTACCTTGAACGAATCCTTGACCCCCTGTTGCGCTTCTAGCTGCTGAATTCTAGCGATATTATCGGGTACCCACATACCTGGGCAGTCTACATCGGTTTCCCATGGACTCATGGCATATTTACACCCGCTCAACAGCGTAAGCGGCAATAATATTAATATTAAAAACTTCATTTGTTAAAACCTTACCCGTGTACCAAAACCATAGGTGAAAATGCCATCCAGTCCTAAAAAGCGATAATTTTCTCTGTAAAAATCAAAGTTGCGCACGTAATTCACCACCCCCACATCCAGTGCAGAGAAATCCAAATACAATTCCATTTTTTCGTTGAGTAATACGTTAACTTGATAATTAAACAGTAAGCGCCGAGCGGTACTGTAATAATAACCGTCGGGGTATTTATCGGGTAATTCACGATAGAGGT
>JAPYOO010000063.1:13396-19334 GCA_029938135.1 Bermanella sp.
GCGGTACTGTAATAATAACCGTCGGGGTATTTATCGGGTAATTCACGATAGAGGTCATTATCGCGGCCAGAAATCCCGGTTATACCAAAACTGCCCGGCCGCAACTTAATGTGATGATCAAATAAATCAAATTCGTAAAGAGAACCCCGTTGGTAGCGATAACGAATACTGAATATGTACATGTCATCATGATTATCCATCTCAGGCACGCCACCTAAGCCCACTGAGATATTGTGTCGTTCAGATAATTCCCAGCCATAAGACAAATGGCCCAACCCCATCATGGAACCAGAGTGCAGTTCTATAAAGTGATCGGTGCGCTCTATGGCGTGGCCCGCTATGGAAAAACCAAGGGCAATAATAAACAGGATATATTTCATGATTTTATGAAGGCGATTAACAAATAGTTACTATATATACTAGTCGATTTTTAGGGAATGTGGTGTAGGGCCATGGCCGCGGGTAAAAAACGGCCAATGGCTTAAGGGGTGTCATTTTCACGCCAATATACCGGAGTGACATAACAATTATTCACGTCACAATCGCTTGGCACATTTACACACTCTTTACCTTCTTCACAGGGCTCGCTCTGTTCGAAGCGGCTGTCGCTTCTGGTTTCGGTGCCAATAGCGATGGTTTTCTCACCGTTTTTTCGATAAATAATCACAGGTGTCGGTGCAATGCCCGAGTGGGCCAGATTTGATTTTGCATCATCACTGTCTATATCACCGTCACCATCCAAGTCCATCACCGCGGTGGCCGATGTTTGATCCAGAGCATATAAACTGGACATACCAGTATCGGGGCCGCAGTTAGCGCTGGCATTGCCTGTAGGTGAAAAAGAGGTAAACAATATGGCACCGGCCGAAGTAGTGGAGTGGGCCAAGATTTTTTCTCCAGGGGTATCCAAAGTAATGTACCAGCCGCCGCCGTGTGCCATGATGGATTTCATATCGGCACTGGCTTCAGCCCCTTTCATCATATTAGTGGCGTTGTAAACCAGATTGGCATTGGCATATTCACCCGGATTCAGACTTATTTTGTTTTGGGCTGCTTCGGAAGTGACCTGGTAAGACGCAGGTTTTCCATAGGGGAAAAAATCTTTAATCACATAAAAACGATTTTCAACTTCGGTAGTGAAAATAGGGTGGGCACGATGCCCGGAACCGATGGCAATGGTTAGGTAATCTCCAAGCTGTTTATCTTTTACTAGGGCAACGTTAGGTTTATTGTAGAATCGACGATTATTGCTTTTATCGCTACCTGCCAGTGAAGCGATCATGCCGCCCTGTGCGAAATCAATGCCCTTATTATTGTTATTAATGTCAAAACGAAACACACGCCCACCCATGTCGGCGGCATAAAAATAATTGATGTGACCATCCCCGGTGATATCGATGGCAGAGATACTGGCCGGCATGCTGTTGGTCATTTCAGAGATGTTTTCATTGGCGCCTGAATTACTGGCCCACCATAGACGTTTGCCCGTGGTGGCATCCACCATATAAACGGCGTTGCCAAAAGTGTCGGCCTCCTTAGTGTCGTTACCGTCCTGGTTAGTGTCATAACCGCCGCTAAATAACAGCACAAAGCGACTCTCACCGTTATATTTTACCTTGGCCACCGTGGCGCGCGCCCAGCTTTGGCCCAGTTTTTCAAAGTCACCGGCCCCACCTTCAATTTTAAATAGCAGTTTTGGGTTATCTCGGTTGGTAACATCTAGCCCGTAGTAATTGCGCCCGCCACGGCGCATGCCAGTATAGATATAAACATGTTCACCAGGCTCCACATTACCGGATGAATTTAAAATAACGTTATTGTTATTTACATCGTACATCCAACTGGTGATAGCGCCATCCATGCCATAGGGTTTGTCCTTGGCGGCGGTGGTGTTGTTATAATACTCAATCAGATTGGAATGCAGGCTAGTGGGGATAAATGCAAATTCCTCTTCACCGGTATCGGCATCCAGGGCATGAATAAACCCTTCGTTGGTACCAAAAAAAATGCTGGCATCGCGCTTCTCGGCATTGCCGCCATAGGTTATAACCAATGGTTCGCTGTGTAACGGGTCACCTATAGAATGGCGACTGTCAGTGGTGTCATTATCTGCGTCGGTATCATCCACATCAAAGCCTATGGCCCAATTTTGTACGTTTATAAATTCATCAAGACTATAACCTTCCATGGAAAATGTTTCCCGGGAGCTAGCAGAGGCGAAGCTAGCCAGTGAACCAAAACTGGTATCGGAGAATAAACGTCTGTTTTGTGCCTGTAATAGATTAGCAAAGCCACCCAGAGTGACATCGTCGCCGTCGGCAATAGCGCTTTGATTCCAATAATCAAAGGTATCATCGTTAAAGAAACCGGTGTCATCATTAATGGCGATAGCACCGTTGGCATCCACTATTTGGCCATCATCATCTAAACGGTATTTTTTTAAATTACCCCCCCATTGAATGTTTTCGCTGGGGCGAAATAATGCGTAATAGAGTTGCTCGGTATGTTCCGAAGACTTAAACGAATTAACTGAAACAGACGGAGCGGTAAAAGTGGAATCGGTGGCCAATATATCCATGAAGATGGATTCTAGGGCGGCGGCCAGTTCGCTGGTGTCATTGGCTTCAAAATATTTACCACCACCAAAGTGCGCGGTGCGTTTTAATAAATCCACGCCCTCATCCAAACCAAAGCCTCCTATGGTGTAAGTGGTAACCGCTTGTTTGCCTACAAAGCTGCTGCTTTGGTCGGTATTGTTTAACCAGTAAGCCAGCTCATCCATACACTCGCCGTCACCGGAACAGGATTTACTTAACCCGCTGGGCAGGAGTGAATCCGCTATGTAATCTTTAATTTCCTTGTTGGCGCCCGTATCGTTGGTGGGTTCGCCATCAGTTAATAAAATAATATGGTTTTTCTGGCAGGTGGCGTCCACTGGGCTAAGGTAGGTGTTGCTGGTGGGGGATACTCTTGCATCTGCATGGCTTTGATTGGGGTAAGAATTGTCGCCGTAGTCCATTTTATCGCCACGGTAGTAAAGAGTCGCTTCATACATGGACTCTTCCAGTGGGGTGCCACCGTAAGGATAGTAAGAATCAAGTTTGTTGCGAATTTTCTCTCCGCTGGTGGCAATATCCTCTATGGGTACATCTATCATGCCGCCATTAGAATATTGATCAAAACGCATTAAACCAAAGTTAATGTTATTTAGGGAATGCGTTAAATCTTTGACCACATCCACGACCACCTCCATACGAGTGCTGGTAGTCGTGTTATCTTTGTCGTGATGCCAGTTCAAATAATTGCCTGAATATAGCCACAATGTCTCACCACTATCACAACGTATGGTATTGTCTGAGCCATCCTTTAGTTTTTTCCAGCCATTTTTATTCTGATAAAATTCCCCCAGAACACGTCCAATTTTATCTATTTCAGTCAAGGTGGTATCACAATCATAAGATTCACTATGGGTGAACGCCGAGCGTTTATGGCCGTCTTTTTTACCATCATTAAGGCTATTGTAAATATCATCGGTGTAATAGGAGCCACTATAGCTTTGGTGAGTGTCATATGGTTTTTGAGTTACCTTCACTTCTCCCCCCATAGACCCCGACGTGTCCATGATGAAAAGAACATTTGAGTTAACTCGATTATCTTCATCAATCTCTGACGTACCATATATTTCGGTGTCGTCTGCCATGGCCAAGTTGGTGATGAATAATGCGCATATTATGAATTTAGTTGTATGCATAAGGCCGCCCCTAATAGGTGATCTGTATTACTTGTGAGGTGTTTTTATCGACGAATAGAGTAGGGTATTTTGCGTTCCAATAATCCTTAAGAAAAAATGCAAACGGCACCGTGTTTCCCTGTTTAAGAATGTAGGGAGGAGTCGTAAAGGAGAACACAGATTTGTCACAACGACTGCAGCCAAATAATCTTATGGTGCCGGCCTGGCTGATTTCACTGTAGGCCAGTTTCAGTGAGTTGGCTTCATAAGCGTAAGTGGTTGCTGTGGTGGCGTGTGCAATTCCCATCTGAAATAGGCAGGCCACCAAAATAGATATGCGAATCATAGAGTTCCTAATTTAAAATATTATAGAAAATAGTTGTGCATCCATAAGTAGCATTTTTTTTGCCTATATATACGTAAAGTGACAGGTGGTGAATGTTGGTTTTAACGTATTAGTTGGCTAAATACAGGCTAGTCAGGTACTTGGGTGAGCTTGTAGCTTTAATCACAAACCATAGTAGCGTTCATACATTGAAAATGAATATGAATAGGAAGACTATTGGGTATTCTTGGCTGGCCGGGAGGTATTTATCGCAGAATTTACTGTTCACACTGGCCTTTAATTATTTTGGTAATGCGTTGACGAATAGGGTTGTAGCATAGCTTGCAAATATTACTAAATTCTTGTTTTTCTGCGGATGGTCTGGGCGCCTTAATGCCACTAAGATCGTTATTTAGCGTGGCGCAATGTGGGTCGTACTGCATTGTACACAGGGTTGTAGACTCGACTTGCTGTGGGCAAAGATTTGCAATGTTAAGGTCTTCTGCGTGAGCTGCTTGGCTCAATATAATGAGTAGAGCCGTACTGACTATTAGTTTTATCATATAAATTCCTCTGCTTGTTATGGCTAATAGTTCGCGGATAAAATGTATATTTATCCTAGTAAAAATTAAATCATGCTTCGCAGGTATATGGTCTCAGTAGCATGTTCATTCAGCATTACCTTGTAGTGCTTGCTAAAGCATTCAAAACCTTCAAATATTATTTCACCATCTTCTTTAACCTCTATTACGTTTTCCAGAAGCTCAAATATAGCGGTTGTGTATTCATTGGATTTTAAAAAATTCAACTTTCCATCAGCACTCACTTCGGTGAGATAGTCGAGAATTGCAGTTTGAGGCAAGTCTCTCTTGTAGATGCTTACATCACCTTCCACAGTTTCGATAATTAAGTGATCTTTTCTGAAATCTTCGAAGCCTTCGATGATGATCTCGCCATCTTCTTTAACTTCTTTTACATTTCCTAATAACGTCAGTAGCGCTTCCAAACAGTCATTTGATTGTTCAAAGATAAGCCTGCCATCAGTAGTGACTTCATCTACAAAATCTAGAATCTTAGCGGCAGGCTCACTTTCCTGTTTGAGGGCTACAGGCCCGGCACAGACTTTTTTTACCTTGCGCCTAATATCATTATTTTCTTCAACACAATTCATTAAAGTAGCGGATTCTCTGGCCGTGGGTGCGACAGAATAGCTCACGTGGGTCTCCTTATCTGGATTAAAGATCTGAAAGTGGGGCTAAGTTCCCGAGTTAAACTACAGCACTTGCCGTTTTGTAGCTGCTTCTGGGTAAGACTATGGGTTATGCCTGATAGGACTATTTTTGACATAATTCACGTGTAAATTATATTAATAAGGGTATGCCGGTGAGTCATAAAGGATAGTCTTAATAGTGATAGGTTTTGTTGGAGAGAAAGGAATAAAATGACAAAATAAAGAAGTCATTTTGGCCTGGTAAATAACTGTAATCGAGAATTAGTCATGACACTGAGTATTATTGCTAATCAATATCGTCCACAATCAATCTCAATTCCACAACAGGTTAAATACCCAGACGTTGATCGGAATGTTGCAGTCTTGCATATAGAGACGCAACAGCAAAAGGCTAATGCCGAACAATACCTTAAAGCCAGTCTAAAAATGAATGATGAGCATGGAAATGCTAATGATGTTGTTGATTACCCGCTATGGCATCAAGCAGTAAAGGGTGGCGGGGTTTATAAAGTGGTTAAAAATTCTGAGGTTATTCGAATTGCAGTATTAACGGATAAAGAACCGGCGCAAATAACTACTGCCGAAAACCTGAGCTTCAATAAAATAGATATTAATGTTTGAGATATGCCAGTCTTTATATGAGGCCTTGAAT
>JAPYOO010000335.1 GCA_029938135.1 Bermanella sp.
AAGGAAAAACTAGAGTCTATGCGTCAAAAGCTGCTGGAAAGCAGTGTTGACCGCAATACCGAAAATGAAGAAGAAAAGCAGGAAAAAGAAAATGAAAAGATAAGAGCTCAAAACTGCGATAAGGCCAAACAACACTTAAGAGACCTTGAAAGCAACGGCCGCATTTACAAAACATTGGAAAACGGCGAACGTTACTGGTTTGATGTAAAAGAGCGAGCCGAAAAGATTAAAGGCGCCCAAAAACAAGTAAAAGAGTTTTGCAGCTAGCATTAAGATTGGCGAGTAGTACCTAACAATAGAGCGCCACAAACGCTCTATTGTTTAGTCCAACCAAATACTACTGGCCATGCGGCCACAACTATTATCTCGCCGAAAGCTAAAAAAGCGTGCCTCATCGCTGTAGGTGCAAAAATCCCCGCCATAAACGCCCTCAACGCCATATTCCTTAAGGCGTAACCGCGCCAAAGCATATAGATCCGCCAGCCACTTCGGTTCATTAAGAGCATCGCTATTTATCACTTTTTTAAACGCGCCGTCAGCTTGGCCGTTTTGCGCACAAAAAGCTTCAACCACTTCCTGCCCCACTTCAAACTTAGTCGGACCAATAGCCGGCCCCAACCAAGCCATAATAGCCTGTGGCGAATCGTTAAAAGTATTTAGGGTTTCTTCCAATACGCCATTAACCAACCCGCGCCACCCCGCATGGGCAGCCGCTACTTGAGTACCGGAAGTATTACAAAACAAAACAGGAAGGCAGTCTGCGGTCATGACCGTACAAACTTGATTTTTTAATCGTGTATAGCTGGCATCAGCTGCAGGATTGGTGGCTGCTTGCGCTTCATTGACCACCACAGTGCTGTGCACTTGCTTAAGCCAAAGAGCGGGACTGGGTAAATTTTGTTCGAAAATGACTCGGTTTTGCGCCACATGCTCGGTGTTATCATTGACATGATCGCCAAGATTTAACGACGTAAAACCCCCAACGCTGACCCCACCCAGACGCGTACTTTGCAATGTTTTCACATTACAAGGTGCGGGCCATTGAGGGATTATAAACGTGGATTCATTGATTACCCTGCTCACTGTTTTTGCTCAAGGGTCTTAGTATTCAGTGTCTTCGGCTTGCTCGGCATCATGTTTTAATTCTTCTAACAGCTCTTGGAAGTCAGCTGGCAAAGGCACTTCCCACTCAACTATTTCATTGGTGGCGGGATGATACAGCTCAATATGCTTAGCGTGCAGCGCTTGGCGAGGGAATTTGCGTAACACATCACGCAGCTCAACACTGACGCCTTTAGGCAGGCGTACTCGACCACCATAGGTTCCATCACCCACTAGCGGATGCTGAATATGCGACATATGCACACGTATTTGGTGAGTACGTCCCGTCTCAAGTTTAATACGAAGATGTGTATGGCTAGGGAATTTCTCTAATATACGGTAATGGGTGATGGCGTCTTTGCCCGTTGGGTGTACCGACATCTTAGTACGATCTTTATCATGACGAGCAATGGGTTCCTTAACGGTACCGCCTCCTGTCATGGTGCCTTGGGCAACCGCCTCATATTCACGACCCATCTCTCGGCTTTGCAATTGCTCAACAATGTGATGTTGCGCCTGTAAAGTCTTAGCCACCACCATTAGGCCCGTGGTGTCTTTATCTAGACGATGCACGATCCCTGCACGAGGAACATTCTCCAAAGAGGGGCAATGATGCAATAAACCGTTTAGTAGCGTGCCGCTGTAATTTCCGGCCGCTGGGTGCACAACCAAGCCCATGGGTTTATTAACAACGATGATATGGTCATCTTCATAAACGATATCTAGGTCCATTTCCTCTGGAAGCCACTCCCCTTCTGCTTGCAGGGTGACATCCAACACCATGGTTTCGCCCCCCACCAGCTTGGCACGGGGGGAGAATGTTTTACCATCCACGGTTAATTGACCGTCCATAATCCAAGTTTTAAGCCTAGATCGACTAAAGTCAGGGAACAAAAGCGCCGCGATTTGATCAAATCGCTTGTTACCCAGTTCGTTTGGTATTTTAATAGTTTTTTGAATTTGTTCAGACATCTTGGTGACAGCCACACCCTATGGTTAAATTGCAGTCTTAATCGACCCAATATACACTAACTAGTAACACTTATAATAAAGATTATATCAGATAGAACTATGCGAATAATTATCATATTACTGGCCATGATCACATTGGCAGCTTGTTCCAGCAACGGCAAACGCCAAAATGCTGAATTAACGGAGAAAGAAATCTATGAAAAAGCGGTCACCGCCATTGATGACGAGAACTATTTTTTAGCCGTTGAGTCCTTCCAAAAGCTAGAGAGTCGCTATCCTTTTGGCAAATACAGTGAGCAATCACAGCTAGAAATGATCTTTGCTCAGTATAAATCTCAAGATCAAGAAAACGCCCGTGCCAGCGCTGAACGCTTCATTCGCCTGCACCCTGAACATGACAACGTAGACTACGCCTACTACCTTAAGGCACTCACGACTTATGAGCTAGGCCTAAGCCTAGTAGAGCGCTACTTTTCCGATGAGCAAGCTCAGCGTGATGCACAACCTGCCCGCGACTCGTACCAAGAGATGTTTGAGCTTATACGTAAATTCCCAGACAGCGAATACGCAACAGACGCACGCCAACGTATGATTTACTTGCGCGACCGTTTAGCGCTACACGAAATACATGTGGCCCATTATTACCTTAAGCGCCACGCATACCTAGCAGCGGCTAATCGCGGTAAAAACATCGTTGAAAATTATCAAGGCACGACCCACGTAGCCAAAGGTTTAGCGTTAATGGTGGAAGGTTATGAATTATTAGGCCAGCAAGATTTAGCCGATAAAAGTCTAGCGGTGTTAAAAGCCAACTTTCCTGAGCACCCACAGATTGTGGATGGCAACTTTGTGCGCAGCGATTGGGCACAAAAAGATCACAAAAGTATTTGGAACGTGGTGACATTTGGTGTGATTGATTAACGACACACTTACTCGTTTTTAAAAAAGCCGGCCTTGAGTCGGTTTTTTTGTGCCTAGTATTTGGGTTTGGATTCGCCCATCAAGCGCCCTGTTCACTGGCTACGCTGCTCCCTGCGACAAAATCCAGTGAGCAAGACACTTGATAGGCTTGGCTGAGGCTTTAGTGTTATACAACAATTAGCGTGTACGTCGGTCAAGGTAGTTAACGTCTTATATTGGTTTTTTACCTGCTCCATATTACCGCTGTTAAGGACCGGCCTAATTGGACACCAGAGGCACGATATGTGGCACTCATCTTAGCGCTATTAACCATCATCGACCTAAAGGACGACCTACAAGCCATTCC
>JAPYOO010000064.1 GCA_029938135.1 Bermanella sp.
GCCTCCGGCCAAAATAACGCCTTTTATATTTGGCATGTTTTTATCCTCCCAGCATAGATAAATGACGAGTTGACCCTGTTTTATGGCTGGTTAAATAGTGTTCTGGAAGTTTACCTTTTAGGGCTACGTCCACTCGATCACTTAGGGTTCTACTTAAATCCTTATCTAGCACTTTATTTATTCCTGGTTGCAACCAGGGGCGTAAGTCTTCGCCACCCTCACCAAATAAACAAAGATGCAATTTACCCAATGAACTAATGCGTAATCGATTACAGCTTTTACAAAAATCTTTACTGTAGGGCATGATTAAACCGATGCTGCCAGCGTAATCGGGATGTTCGTACTCTTTGGCAGGCCCTGCATTTTTACCACGAATTCTTTGAATCCAACCTGATAGTTCAAGGCGAGTTTGAATATCTTGACCCTTTACATGGTTTTGATGGAAGTATTCGCGGTTATCGCCGGTTTCCATCAATTCAATAAAACGTAACGAGATAGGTGTGTGTTTTACCCAGTCTAAAAAGCGTGAAAATTCGTTAAGGTTATAATTTTTTAGCAATACCGCATTCACTTTAACCTTAGTAAGGCCTAAGGCTAGGGCTTTATTGAGTCCATCCAAGGTTTCCTGTAAACGGCTGTGGCCCGTGATTACTTGGAATACACTGGGGTCTAGGCTATCTATGCTCACGTTTAAGGCATCAAGGCCCGCGTCTATCCAGCTTTGAATGTTTTCACTAAGCTTGTAGCCATTGGTGGTGAGAGCCACGATTTCAATACCAGGAATACCTTTAATAGTGGCAATTATCTCAGCCAAGTCTTTTCGGATACTGGGTTCGCCCCCGGTTATGCGCACTTTTTTAATGCCTTTTTGAGCAAACACGGTCACTAGATTTTTTATTTCATGCACATTTAAGGGTTGTGCATCGGCCTTGCTGTCGCATTGATAGCCGTCGGGCAAACAATAGTTACAGCTAAAGTTACAGACATCTGTAATGGATAGACGCAAATAACTAAATTGTCGATTATGAGAATCTTGTAATGCTGGGATCATGCTGTTCATTGGGACACCTTTCCAAAGTAGGGGAGGCAGGAGCATTTCTACTCGAACCCATCGGCTAGTCCCCATACATTTCTTTAAAAATACTTAGGAGGGTAAGCTCGGTGCTAATTAATTTGTACAGCCAGTGTAAGCAATTGGTGTATAAAAAAGAATATGGGGCAGGGGGTAAGACTCTTACCTATATAGGGGTAGGTTTTAGGGTTGTGGCTTTGCTTAACCTCTCACTAACAGACTTACAAAGGCTAAAATGGCTGCAATCAATAATAGGCACAAAAGTGAGCACACAATAAAATGCCCCGATGCTTTAAACATAGGGGCATGTTTTATGTGTCTTCTATGGGTTTATTTAAAACTTAGCCGTTCCGGTTAACCACAATTTAGTGGTGTCATCTTTCATATCACTGCCGGTTAGCTGTGCGACTTTTATGCTTGCGCCGTAAGTGCCAAATTTCTTAGCAGCTAAGAAGCCTAATTCGGTACCCAAATCCTGGCTGCCCTCTATCGCATCAAACTTATGTAACTGCGCCACCAATTTAATGCCGCTTACTTTGGTTACGGCACTTAGATTTAAATCCTGAATGCCATTGCTGCCCGCGCCACCAAGATACGCATCGGACCAACCAAAGAACTTATGGTTAGTACCCAGTGGTGTAGCAAAGGCGGCATCACCGTTGTCACTGCCAAATACTTCTAAACCCACTTTAGCCGTTATACCGGCAACGTCTGTGGCAGCCGAAAGGTTGTAATAAAGGGTTGTAGTGTCGCCAGAGCTTTCATTTTGCGATGCCACTTCGGCTTCGTATTTAATGCCTTCAATTTTACCGGTGGCACGTAATCCAAGCGTGTTAAGGGTTTCGCCAGATTCATCTTCTGCACCATAATAGAAGGTTGTGGCAGACAATTCAGGACTGGCCGCGTACTTCACATTTAAGATGGTGACATCCAATTCTGCGTTATCGTTAGTAATGGTGTTCACGTTGTTGGCAAAGCCGGCGACAATGGTTGTTTTGTCAATGCTAGTGTTCACCAGCGTCACCGCATCAAACGTTTGCTCGTCTTGACGAAAGGCAACACCGCCCACGTGTCTCTGGTTATCAAGGTTAATGCGCTGATTACCTAGCGTGACGGTATTGCTGTCATTTTTGTATTGCAGAAACGCCTGGTTAATTTGAGTGGTTTCAGGATCTTTAACCACATCATAAGCCGTTTCGTTATTTTCGGTGGAGTTAAAATCTTCGGTGATGTGTAAAACATTGTCACCTTCTACTAATACCGAGAAGCCCGCTATATTGCCTGACTTAAACGTCACACGGGATTTTAGTGTGTTGGCCAAGGCAGTATCTTTGTCGGTAGCATCATCTACGTTGGCACTTTCTACGCGGTAGCGAAAACTTACATCAATGCTACTGGCATTTACCAATTCATCAAAATTTTGTGCCTGTACACTGATGGCAGAGCTTAAAGCAAGACTAGAAATAGCACTAGCAAGTATGGTTTTTTTCATGGGACTTTCCTTTCTGACTTTAGGTGTTATTAAGCTGTTAAGGTCAGAATAAAAGAAAATTATTAAAAAAATATGACACAGGTCAATTTAGATAATGACTACCACTTTAGGGTTTTGTGACTAGCCAATAGAGGGATGAATAGGTAGGTTACCAATCTCCCATCCATCTGTTGTGTTGATTTATTCGATATGGGATTTTTGAATTTTATGTAAAAATTCAGCATCCAGTGCGCTTTCCATGCGTAAACGGTGGGTGTCGGAGCGAATAGCAAAATACATAACAATCATACAAAAAGCCGCTACTCCATACAAAAACATGAAGCTGGCGCTGTAGACCCCCGCAAAGTCTACAATCAAACCAAATAATACTGGTAAGGTAAAACCGCCAATACCACCGATCATGGCAACCGCACCGCCTACACTGCCTAAGTGATTAGGGTAGTAGTCATGTAAAATTTTATACACAGACGCGCGTCCAAACCCTTGCGCTAACCCTATGATTAAAATCAGCAGGTTAAATAATCCAAGGCCCACTTTAATTTCTATGTTTACATCTTTATCTACCCCATGAATTACCATGGTAGTGGGTGGGTAACTTAAGAAAAATAAACACACTAGGCAAATCCAAAATACACTCCAGTTAACACTGCGACCGCCGTACCGATCACTATACCAACCGCCAATGGCACGTACCAAGGATGAGCTCGTGGCAAACACAAGTGTCCAAGCCATAGCATGGGTGGGAGTTAATTTGTAAACGTTCACATAATAGTGAGGCAACCATAATAACAGCGCTAAAAAAGAGCCAAATACAAAGTAATAATACAAACCAAAACGCCACACGGTTAAATCCTTAAGGGGATTTAGGTGATAACTGATGGGTTTAAATTTGGTAATGGGTGTGGGGTGGGGTTTAGGCGCCAATAACATGAATAGCACCATCATTACGCCGATGCCAAGCGCGAAGAAAGGGCCCAGAAAATTTAGCCCCCAGTGATTAATGATGAAAGGCGCAACTAACAATGTGATGGCGGCACCGGCATTACCAGCGCCAAAAATTCCCATGGCGATGCCCTGTTGCTGGCTTTCAAAAAACTGGCTTACATAACGGATTCCAATGGTGAACGACACCCCAGAAATGCCCAACAACAAGCCCACACATAAATAACCATAAAACGTGTTCACGTAATTTAATAACAGTAAGGGAGGCAGGGTTAACATCATTTGCACAATGAACAATTGACGAGTGTTGTGGTACTCACATATTAGGCCCACAGGTAAACGCAGTAATGCTCCGGTAAAGATGGGGCTAGCCACCAGAATACCGTATTGGGTGACGCTTAAGTCCAATTGAGGTGCTAGGTGAACCCCCAGCACGGCATACAAGGTCCAAATGGAAAAGTTGGCGGCGAATGTCAGGGTAGACATGATCAAAGCCAATTTTGCATCAGTTTTCATGGTAAATTCATCCGCTCTAGGGTACTCACAGTAAGGCCTTTGCGTGACGATTAAGCAATATACCTAAAGAAAGCATTTGGGCTTAATTGAATTTTTAAGTTACCTATTTATGGGTAAGTAATGCGATAAATACTGGGCTAGCGCCTATATGGCTGTTAATACCTGTTGAGTAGATGTTTTCGGCTGAGATCAGGGGAGCAAGTGTGTGAGGTTTTTTCCTTGATATAAGTCAAGTTCATTAGGGGTTGGCGGGTTAACAATGGGGTTATTCAATATATTTAGGAGTCGTGTATATGAGTGAACATACTGGTTTGAATCTGCTGAAACTCAGCGATCCAAAGATAAAAACATTGCACATAACGTGGGTTGCTTTCTTTTTAACCTTTGTGGTGTGGTTTAGTCATGCACCCATGCTGGTTTTCATTAAAGAAGCCTTTGATTTAAGCACTGCACAAATTAAAGCGTTGTTAATACTGAATGTGGCGCTCACCATTCCGGCTCGTATTATCATTGGTATTCTTGTTGACAAATATGGTCCAAGAAAAATCTACAGTTTTTTACTGGTGACATCTTCCTTTCTTTGTTTTGGTTTTGCATTTGCACAAACCTACGAGCAACTAGCCTTATTCCGCTTTTTATTAGGATTTGTAGGTGCCGGTTTTGTTATCGGTATTCGCATGGTGGGTGAATGGTTTCCGGCTAAGCAAGTAGGTGTAGCAGAGGGTATTTATGGTGGTTGGGGTAACTTTGGTTCGGCTGCTGGTGCCATGACATTACCGACTCTGGCATTGTTAATTGGTGGTGACGACGGCTGGCGTTATGCTTTAGCCTGTACCGGTGTTGTTTCTGGTTTGTATGGTTTGTTTTACTACACTCAGGCGCGTAATACGCCTAAGGGCTCTACATACTTTAAGCCTAAAAAATCTGGTGGGCTTGAAGTTACTAGCATGAAAGACTTGTATTTTTACTTAGTAATGAATGTGCCTATGTACATTGCCCTTGCTGTGCTTGCTTGGAAGCTATCACCAACAGGTGTTGGTTTGTTTACGATGAATGCCATGTACATTACTTGGGCAATATTGGTGGCATTATTTGTTGTACAAACTAAAACTATTTGGCACGTGAATCACGAGCACCTAAAAGAGGGTGTACCTGAGTTAGAAAAATACAACTTTAAGCAAGTAGCCATTTTAGATTTAGCTTACTTTGTGACATTTGGATCCGAACTGGCAGTAGTGTCTATGTTGCCATTATTCTTTCTAGAAACATTTGAAGGTATTGACCCTATTAAAGCGGGTTTGTTAGCATCGGGTTTTGCATTCATGAATTTGGTTGCGCGTCCTACCGGCGGTTGGTTCTCTGATTACTTTGGGCGCCGTAAAAGTTTAATGGTGTTAATTGGTGGTTTGACATTGGGTTACTTAATGCTCAGTCAGATTGATGGTACTTGGTGGATCCCTGCGGCGGTGATCGCGACAATGTGCTGTAGTTTCTTTGTGCAAGCCGGTGAAGGTGCGGTATTTGCAATTGTGCCTTTAGTTAAACGCCGCATGACGGGCCAAATTGCTGGTATGGCGGGTGCTTATGGCAACGTAGGTGCCGTGACGTTTCTGACGGTTTTAAGCTTCGTTGATTACAGTACGTTCTTCCTTGTTATTGCAGCATCTGCGTCGGTTATCTTCTTTGCTGTACTATTCTTAGATGAACCATCAGGACAGATCGCTGAAGTGGCCGAAGATGGTACTGTACATTTAATTGACGTGGGCTAAATATGTCTGACTCTTGCAAGCTTCAAGTTGATACCGGTCAGTTCACCACTAAGGGTGTTAAGCCAGATAACGAAGATGCTGTGGGAGTCTTTATACCCCAGGATGATCATAACCTTGCCATTAAGGGCATTTGCGCCGTAGTGGCCGATGGCGTAAGCACGGCAGAAGCTGGCAAGGAAGCCAGTGAAACCTCGGTCAGCCAATTCATAAGTGACTATTACCAAACCCCCGATATATGGAGTGTGAGTCACTGTGGTGAAAAAGTAATATCTGCAATTAACCTTAAACTGTATCGTTTAAGTCATGCTTTTCAAACTCAAAGTAAGGGTTATTTGTGTACCTTTAGTACCGTGATTATTAAGTCCACTACCGCTCATATTTTTCATGTGGGTGATAGCCGGATTTATTTATTTCGCGCCGGCCAGCTAACCCAACTTACCCACGATCATACTGTCAATCTTAGTGATAATCATGAAACCCTTGCCCGTGCTATGGGTATGGATAACCGGCTCAATCTTGATTATAGAAAAGTACCCTTAGAAGAGGGTGATATGTTGTTATGTAGTAGTGATGGTTTGCATGGGTTTTTATCAGATGAACAAATAATTGAAACATTAAACCGTAATGAAAGTGCTCAGGAAATATCGCAGTGCATGTGCCAGCAGGCCTTAGACAATAACAGTGATGACAATATCAGCGCGGTGATAGTGAAAGTTAAGCGGCTTGATATGGAGAGTATAGACGATTTCAATAGTCGTTTAACACGCCTACCTTTCCCTCCGGCCTTATCACCGGGTTTTAAAATTGATGACTTTGAAATCATAGAAGAGTTTTACGCCAGTGCTCGCAGTCAGCTTTATAAGGTAAAAGACCTTGTTAGCGGTAAGGTTATGGTCATGAAAACCCCTTCACTTAATTACCAGGAGGATAATCATTACATAGACCGGTTTGTACAAGAAGAATGGACCGGTAGGCGTATTCATAGCCCTTATGTAGTGGAAGTATTGGCCATCAACCGAGAAAAGCACTTCCTGTATTATTTATTGGAGTGGGTAGAAGGCATTACCCTAAAGCAGTGGATAAAAGAAAACCCGCAACCCGATCCAACACTTGCCATTAATATAGTGGAGCAAATAGCTAAGGGCTTGTCAGCGTTTCATAGTAACGACAGCACCCATCAAGATTTGCGGCCCTCCAATATATTAATAGACAAGAATCACAAGATTAAAATTGTTGATTTTGGCTCGGTATTTGTGGCGGGAGTAGCAGAAATATTTGTGCCTATTCGTCACGAAGGTGCACTGGGCACAGCTAGCTATTCCGACCCGCTGTATTTACAGGGTAAAAATTCAGGCAGTCAGGGAGACTTGTATTCATTGGCCACTATCAGTTATGAGATATTTACGGGGGAGTTGCCTTATGGTGACAAAATAGAGGAATGTGTGAGCACCATGGATTACGACCGTTTACGTTTCCAAAGTGCTTGTGATCATAATGCCATCATTCCTATCTGGTTTGACCGCGCGTTAGAAAAAGGTCTTAAATTTGATTTACTAGAACGCTATCAAAATATTGATTCGTTTTTAGCGGATTTAAAGTACCCTAATGCTAATTTTTTACGTGATGATCCTAAAAAGGAATTCACTAAGAGTCCGCTGTTGTTTTGGCAGATGATGTCGGGGTTTTGGGTAGTGATGTTACTGCTGATGGTGGTGCTGTTTTCTTAAGGGAGATTGTTTTCTTTGCTGTGTTAGCATTGCTCTGCCACAAGCCAAAGGCGGCAGAACATACGTTATATGTGTTGGGTTAACGACAGCGCGTTAAACCGATGCCATTTCTATGGGTTTTTCGTTACGGTCAAGAATGACATAACGGGCTAAATCTTGGCCGTCTGCAAGGTCATTGCTCATTTTGTTTAAGTAGGGCTCAGCATCATCTGCGCTAGGTGGCTGTCCATCGTGTCCGCTTAGGCCAGCGATTAATACAAATTCCCAATCTTTTGTGATGTTATCCGCTTCACGGGTTAACGCTGAGAAGGTGGTGAGTTCTTCTGCCAACTTATCCACACACATAACCGGGTTAACCTGGCCTTTCAAGTGTTTTTTGCTCTTTTTAGGATTGTGCCCTTCTGGTTGAGCGAATAAAAATAACAAGCGCTGTGGTTGCTCTTGCTCTTTTGTCATTTCCAGTAATTCTTTAAATATAGTCGCCATAAAAACCTCTATAAAATGACTGCTCGATATCGTATAGATTATTTTAAACCTATATAGGGTTTTAGGTACTGGGCTTTCGAGGTACCCATTATTGGGTAACTCCATTTTACGCGGAGTATTGACTGAAAATTAAGTCGTGGCCATGCCCTCAATCTTATGCCAAAAGCCATTGCAGTAGTCTTGTAGCGCGATTGCTGAGTCCCCATGTAAATTCTGTTTAAACAGCGTTAACCACGCAAGGGAATCCTGTGTATTAGGGCTAATACGCACAATATCAACAAGACCTTTCATTGAAGGTAGGTCGTTAATTAAGTTTTGAATCTTCCCTGACATAGTTTGTATACCGTTCATGCGAAATAACTGGGTATTTTCTTGGCTATTAATTTCTTTACCCTGGGGGTAGTTAATACAGCAGAGTTGGCATTGATCTTTGGGCTTGTTCTCGCTGCGTGCCGTAAAACAACGGGCTGAGTAGGCCAGTGGTAAAAAACCAAAGCCGTAGACTTCTACCTCAAACTTGTCGCGAATACCCAATTCTTCACAAGCCTCTAATACTTGGCGTAACCAGTCTCTAGACAATTCAACGGGCATAACCCAGCGTTTCATGCCTTTATCCACTAGTAACTTTAAGTCATATTGGTTGTATATATTTAAGGCGGCACCGGCTACAAAAGGGATTTGTGCCTCACTTAATATTTCAACCGCGCCAAAGTCATTGGCTTCTACTAAGAAATTCCCGTTCAAACAAATCTTTTTAAGGCTAGCCAGCTCACTTTTGGCCTCTAATAGCGCAAGGCTAGTCAGCACCACCTGCTTGCCTTGCGATTGCAGTTTTTTGCCGATCTCCAACCAGTCGTTCAGTGAGAATTCCCTTCGTTTTGAGCAAACAGATTCCCCTAAATAAATGCAATCGGCACTGGATTGGCTTGCTTGTTCATAAAATGCTTCTAGCGTGCATTTGGGCCAGTAAAATAAAACATTACCCACTGAAAATTTCATAGTCATCTACCTTTAAATTAATTGGGGTTACTGCCAGGTTCGCTCATAGGCACCCAGTGTTGTCTGACTGCCCTCGGATAGTTCACTTAAACATTGGTTCCATTGCGCTTTCACTTTAAAATTTTCAGGCTGCTTATTAACCAAATCAATGGCTTGGCGCCAAACACGGGTGACTTGGCGGGTATAAGTTGGACTGCGTTGACGGCCTTCAATTTTTAAGGCGCTAATGGAAATGTTTTTTAGTTGCGGCAATATTTCTAATGTATTCAAACTGGTGGGGGCTTCTAATGCGTGAACAACACGGCCATCCACATCAAAACGTCCTTTGCACAACGTAGGGTAACCCGTTTTTTCATCATCCTGAAAGCGATCTATTAATACATTGTTTAAACGACTCTCAAGGCCGTCTGGGGTCTCTTGCCAGCGTACATATTTGGCCGGAGAGCATGCTCCTGCCGTATTGGGGGATTCTCCTGTCATGTAAGATGAAAGGTAACAACGTCCTTCGGCCATAATGCACAGGCTGCCAAAGGCAAATACTTCCAATTCAACATCGGAATCTTTGGCAAGGTTAGCCACCTGCTGGAAAGACAGCACTCTGGGTAATACCGCACGGCTAATGCCAAACTGTTTGAAAAAATTAATGGCCGCCACATTGGTGGCCGATGCTTGCACCGACAGGTGCAACTCTAAATCAGGATGATGTGTAGCCGCGTATTCAAGTACGGCAATGTTGGAGGCAATTAACACATCGGCACCTATGTCACGGGCTTTTTCAACAGCGTCAAACCATGTATGGCAACGAGTTGGGTGGGAAAATGTATTCACAGCCACATGCACCTTACGTTGGTGCTGGTGGGCGTAATTAACCCCTTGGTTCAGTGTTTTATCAGTAAAGTTTAAACCGGCAAAATGCCGTGCGTTTGTGTCATCTTTAAATCCTAGGTAAACAGCATCGGCCCCTTCGTCTACGGCAGCTCGTAAAGCGGGCAGGCTGCCAGCGGGACTTAATAATTCCATAGTGTTCTCTTTTGTATTTTTGAGTTAAGAGTCAATAAAAGATTAAGTGCCAGGGAAATAGTCCATTACTCATACTTAATCGCTTGATGATATTTCCTTGATCTTGATTAATATCTCAATTAATAAATGGTTTAAGATCGTTATTAATTACTGATATTTTCTGTAAAAGGGAGACAAAATGTTATTACCATATTTGCTTACCTCTAAAATGGTAGAGAATAGTGGGAAAATACTGTCCTTAGCGCATCGTTATGTACCTACAACGATTCAAAATAAATTTGTTTTGTATCAGCTTAATAGTCTGGTTAAGACGTTTATGGAGGATGGCGAATTAGACTTTATGGAGGGCAAGTGTGCACACATTCAGCTTAGGGACCTGCCAGCCAATTGGTACTTTACGAAGGCAGGAAGCAACATTGTTATGCTGGATGAACCTAAAGAAAAAGAAGATGTAAGTTTTAGTGGTACCGTTGATGCCATGGTATTGATGGCGTCACAAAAGGTAGACCCAGATACACTGTTCTTTAATCGCGAACTTAAAATTAGTGGCGACACAGAACTGGGATTAGAAATTAAGAATTTAATAGATCAGTTTGATCTTAACTTGTTAGATAAACCCTTTAGAAAAATATTAGATGCTTGGTCTAACCATTTGTTGAGCCACGAAGGAAGGAACAGTAATGCATAATAATGACTTTGTAAGCGATTATCACAATGCCGATCATAAACGTCTTGATTTGCTCTTAAGTTCTTTAATCGATGCCATTAAAACGGATAAACCTTTGGAGCATCAGCAATCGTTATTTTATTTATTTAAAAGTGGCTTACTGCGTCATGTTCATTGGGAAGAGAAAATTTTGTTCCCTATATTTGAGCGTGAAGTGGGCACAATAAATAGTCCAATAAAAAACTTGCTGCAGGAGCATGCTGAAATGAACTTAGAGTTGGCGAATATTGAAAGTAACCAGGATAACAAAATAGAGTTGAGTAAAGTAGTGGCCTTGGGAAATTATCTTGATGCGCACAATACGAGCGAGGACCGTCTTGTATACCCCGTTATCGAGAAGCTGATTGATAAGGATGATAGAAATTTAATTGCGGTGGCCATTAGCCGTGACTTTAAATAGGGGGGGATTAAATTTAATTACTCTAAAATACTATGCTTTTAGAGTAATTAAGAAAAGGGCCTAGTATCTGTTACTTAACCCTTGGACTCACCCAAATCAGTAAGAAGCGTGCAAAAATCCCCCCAAATGCCAAACTAAACAATACTGCACTTAACGTCATGAGCGCGGGCGAGAATCCCAGGATTAATACCCCCAAAGTACGTATTAATAAGCTTGCGGCAAGTAACGCAAAGCACATCACAATCCATTTGTCATGGGTAATGGTATGTCCAGTATGCCCAAGGGATACACGGCTCACCATAGAAATAATAAGGCCCGATATGGCCCCCACCGTAATAACATGCAGGGCAATGCTGCCAATACTAATGCCAATCCCCATAATAGGTGCATAGGATTTAAATGCCAAAATTAAGAACCCTAAAGGTAGGCACGCATAAAAAATCCATAACGACCACAACATGGGCTGTAATAATATTCCTTTATGAAACCAACGGAGAAACCTGCAACTGTGGCCTATCACTAGACAGAGGCACAGCAGACTCGCAAAAATCTCTGAGCCTGCAAAAGGCGCCACCAGCTGAACAAGCATTAAAAGGGGAAGTGGTAGTATGCACAGTAAAAAAAGAAGCTGGGGTTCAACGGCTTTTTTAATGCCCAATTTGTTGGCTATAAACATAGGGATAACACGGCCACCAATTACACTAATTAATACACAAATAAAGAGTATCGCCACAAAAAATAATGAACTGGGAAGAGGCTGCTGGTTAATAACTGAGTAAATTAAGCCGCCATCAATGAAGGTGATCATCAACAGTGCTATTGGGGCAAATAGGTTACGCCACAGTTTACGTTTAATAATGGGTATACCAATCATAACTGCAGCACTCAAATTAGGCAGTAAGGCCAAAATTAAAACCAAATAGGCTGGCCACTCACTGCCCAGTAAAATAGCCATGCGTGCTACTAACCAGCTTAGAATCAACAGTGCCAGTGTTAAAGGCGTAGTGGTATTAAGGCCTGTCCAGTTTTGAGCAGCGGTTAATAAAAAACCAACGATGATGGCCAAGGCAAAACCCATAATAAATTCGTGTGCATGCCAGAATAAAAATCCACCAAACGGATTAATAAACGATACATCCACACTTGTCGCCCAGAAGGCCGCCCATAGGCCCATGGCAAGGGACGAGAATAATACCCCTAAAGCAAAGAAGGCTCTGAAACCGACGGATAAAAAAGCCGTAACGGAGGGTTTTTGTGGATCTACTTCCATGATAGTACTACTCTTGGTTAGGTCTGCTGCTCTAATTAGACTTTAATTTTTACTTTCATTTTAAAGACGGGGTCAATGGCCTTAGTACTTCGAGTATCTAACTGAAGCTCTTTTAATAAACCATCTGCGATTGAGTATATCACGCCATGGATACTTAGTTCTTGGCCTCGTTTCCAGGCATGTTGAACAATTTTGGTTTTGGTGAGGTTATTCACTTGTTCAATGACATTAAGTTCACACATGCGATTAACGCGTTGTTGATGGTATCTTAGGCTATCAATTTCTTTTTTATTGTGTACGTATATGTCTTTAATGTGGCGCAGCCAGTTATCAACAAGGCCAAATTCCTTATCGTCTAAAGCCGCTTTTATGCCACCACAGCCATAGTGACCACATACTATAATATGACGTACTTTTAATACGTCTACTGCAAATTGTACAACAGACAAACAGTTAAAATCGGTATGTAAAACCACGTTAGCGATGTTTCTATGTACAAATAACTCACCGGGATCAAGGCCAACCACTTGGTTGGCAGGAACACGAGAGTCAGAGCACCCAATCCATAAGTAGTCTGGGTTTTGTTGCATGCTTAAGCGATGAAAGAATTCGGGGTCAATTTTCTTTTGGGCGTCCGCCCAGGCAATGTTGCGCTGCATTAAGTCCTGCATACTCATACTTTAGGACTCCTTAGTTGGGTAATGTATCGTCGAGCGGTGAAGGATTAAAATACTGGGCAGGGTTGCCTTGTACGAGGCCACCCCGTGGGCGATCTTTTATGATAGCGGTGCACCATAGAAAATCGTTACCCTAAATTTAAAAGATTGGGCAGGGGCTGCCCTCGTACAAAACCTTTTACTGTACCTACTGAACCAAAGGTGAGTCACTAACATCAAATTCAAAACCGCGAATGTCAGCTTCACTAATTAACAGCTGAATGTACTGCGATACGGCTTTACGACGCACTTTTTCATCAAGGTAAATTTTAACTTTATTTTCAACCACTTCAAAAGGAATTAGATTTCCTTCTACCTTGCGGTGAATGTTGGCAATATGAAAACCATAGCGGCTTTCAATGGGGCTAGGTACTAAGCCTGTTGGGGATAAAAATAATACGCGCTCAAATTCCGCTACGGTTTGACCTTTAGATATCTGACCTAAAGAGCCCCCGTGTTCTTTTGACGGACACATGGAGTGCATTTTGGCTTTTTCAGCAAAAGTGTGTGGCTTTAGCTTGATTTGCTCAAGCAAACTCTGGGCAAGTTCTTGAGCTTCGGCACGCTGGTCAAAATCTTCTTTGTCGGCTGCGATCAGTATATGGTCAACTTCAAGTAACGGAGAAGTATGAAACTTTTCAGGGTTCGCATTGTAGTAACGCTCACACTCTTCATCGCTTACTCGCGGAATATCCACTTCCTTATCGACTAATAGTTCACTTAGTTTATCTTCGGTAACGTTGCTTTCACTAACGGATGTTCCATCCTTTAATAAACCCAATGTTTGGCAGCGTTGTTTAAATAATTCGGTAATGATTAATGACTCTGCAGCGACAATCATGGCGCTACGCTGGTCTTGTGCAGGGTGGTACTGCATTTCAGCCAATATATCGGCTTCAGTGATATTTGTCCCATTGATATAAATATCGGGATTTTGATCAGTATTTATAGCGGTTATCGCTATGGCGTCTTCTAATGTGGTTTTCTTTGGATCGAATTCTATTGCAGTCATGAGGATTTCCTCTAATTAATTTCGCAGTTTGTATGTCGTTCACAGATACATTCTTACAAATAAAAGTATAAATAAAAAAGTAAATGGGCAGTGGCACAAGAGGCCTCAAGACCACTACCCTCTGCGAACATTGAGAGTAAACACAAATTTACTCTCAAATTATTACTCCCTTGTGAGGAATAATTTGGTTGAAGAACTAAATATTACTTTAAAAATAAATTTTCATAAGAGTAATTGATATTTACATCCTCACTCTTACTCTCTATTTATGAACCTGATTTAGTTCTAACGATCTGATAGTTACGACGGAAGTACTTAACAGGTACGCTCCATACGTGCACTAAACGGCTGAATGGGAACAATACAAACAAGCTCATGCCTAAAAATACATGCAGTTTGAAGATAATGTGCACACCACTTATGGCTTGTGCAGCGGCAGGTCCCTGGAAGGTCACTACGTTTTGTGCCCAGCTCATTAGTAATAGCATTTCAGATCCATCTAAATGACCCATGGATACAAAAATACTAATTAGCCCTAATATCAGCTGAAGGTAGATCAGCAGCAATATCAAATTATCCATAGTAGAGCTTGACGCTTTAACACGATCGTTGGTAAAGCGGCGAATGATCAAGATAGTCAGGCCGTAAAAACACAACAGACCAAATACTCCACCCATGGCCATAGCAAATACTTGCTTCATAGGGGCGGTGATATGTAAAAAGTCCCAAACTTGATGTGGTGTTAGTAGGCCAACAAAGTGACCGGCTAACACTGCAATAATACCCACGTGAAAAGGCATGCTGCCTTTGCGTAGCATTTTGCTTTCAAGTAGTTGAGTTGAACCTGCTTTCCAACTGTATTGATCACGGTCGTAACGGATTAAACTGCCCACTACAAAAACCGCCAGAGCCACGTAAGGGTAAATCCCGAACAGTAGGTTGTCTAAAAATTCCATAATGCTCTCCTGCTCTTAATGTTGAGGTTGTTGTGCGATGGAAGAGGGCTGCATAATATTCACCGCGTACTCATCGCTTCGACTTTGTTGCGAAGTAGGCTTGCCATCCGTTGAACTACTTGGGCATGCGCCACCATCGGTAGCGTTGCCACCAAAGGTAATAGCCTCATCTTCCCAAACTTTATCAATGGCTTCATTGGTGTAATCAGCTTCTTCTTTGGATACCGCTGCGCGAATTTCTTCGCGATCAACAGTTGCCTGGCTAATTTCCAATAACGCATTGAAAAGGGAAGCGTAACCGCTATCACGCTCTTCAAGACGAGTGGCTAATACGGCCAATATATGGCTCACATCCATTAACCAAGCTTGGGCAGCATCGATATCCTGAGTGGATAAAAACTCAAGAAACAACGGAATGTAATCCGGTAGTTCATTTTTATCCAGGGCTAGATCAGCTTCTTTGTATTGTGCAATTAAATCTACCATAGCTTGGCCGCGATCACGGCTTTCACCATGTACGTGTTCAAACAATAATAGTGATAAATTACGTCCGCGCTCAAATAAAGCATCGTAATCACTTTGCCAATCCAATAAGTCATAAGCGCACTGTTCGCTTAAGAATTGACTCATGGCTTGCTTGTTTTCTTCGCTTAAAATCTGATCGCTTTGAATGATTTTATGCAACTCTTCTTCATTTTTGCCTACCCCCTCCTGGGGGTAGTCAAGTAGAGCTGAGATCACTTTAAATATTTGCATATTTTTACTTCACCTCTGAATTAAGTTTTTTATCAGTATCGAAGGATGCAGGTTTTACCACCTTAACGGTTTGTTTCTTAGCACCAAACAAGTTCAAATCATCGGTACCAGTAGAGCAGCCGTTACCAAAAGAGAAACCACAACCACTTTTTGCATCGTGCGCTTCACCAAATGTTTCTTCGGCGTAGGCCTTATGGCTTGACGGCACTACGAAACGATCTTCGTAATTGGCCAATGCCATGTAGCGGTACATTTCTTCTACTTGCTTTTGAGTAATGCCCGCTTGCTTAAGTACTTCCAAATCTTCTACTTGGTCAACGTTTTCGGCCCGTTTGTAGGCGCGCATTGCGATTAAACGCTCTAACGAACGAATAACAGGCGCTTCATCGCCAGCCGTTAACAAGTTAGCCAAGTACTTCAATGGAATACGCAAAGACTTAAGGTCTGGAATTTCACCGTTCATGCCCACATGTCCCTGCTCAACCGCATTTTGGATTGGGCTCAATGGTGGGATGTACCAAACCATGGGTAGGGTGCGGTATTCTGGGTGAAGTGGTAGTGCCACTTTCCAATCCATCGCCATTTTATAAACAGGTGAGGCCACCGCAGCATCCAACCAGTTTTGTGGAATGCCTTCTTTACGTGCCGCTGCTACAACTTCGGGATCATTAGGATCAAGAAACATGTCGCACTGAGCCTGGTACAAGTCTTTTTCGTTAGGAGTTTTGGCAACCTCTTGAATCTTATCGGCATCGTATAAAAGCACACCAAGATAACGAATACGGCCTACACAGGTTTCTGAACAAATAGTAGGTTGGCCCGCTTCAATGCGTGGGTAACAGAAAATACATTTCTCTGACTTACCTGTTTTCCAGTTGTAGTAGATCTTTTTGTACGGACAAGCCGATACACACATTCTCCAACCACGACATTTATCTTGATCAATTAATACAATGCCATCTTCTTCACGCTTATAGATGGCACCACTTGGACAAGACGCTGCACACGTAGGGTTTAAACAATGCTCACACAAGCGTGGCAAGTACATCATGAAGGTATTTTCAAATTTACCTAACATGTCGGTTTGCATGTTATCGAAGTTTTTATCCTTCTTACGCTTGCTGAATTCCGTTCCTAGGATTTCTTCCCAGTTTGGACCCCATACAATTTTCTCCATACGCTTACCAGAAATCAGTGAGCGTGGACGTGCCACTGGCTGATGTTTACTTTTACCTGCGGTGTGCAGGTGTTGGTAATCAAAATCAAATGGTTCGTAGTAGTCATCAATTTCAGGTAAATCAGGGTTTGCAAAAATATTGGCTAATATTCTGTGCTTGCCACCAATTTTAGGCTGAAGTTTACCGTTTTTAACTTCCCAGCCACCTTTCCATTTGTCTTGGTTTTCCCATTCTTTAGGAAAACCAATACCCGGTTTGGTTTCTACGTTGTTAAACCAAGCGTATTCAACTCCCTCGCGGGAGGTCCATACGTTTTTACAGGTGATAGAGCAGGTATGACAACCAATACATTTATCAAGGTTGAGGACCATGCCTATTTGTGCACGTATTTTCATATTATTTCTCCTCAACTTTGTGTTCTTCGCCGTCTAACCAGTCGACCTTGCTCATCTTACGTAGCACCACAAACTCATCTCGGTTACAACCAACGGTACCGTAGTAGTTAAAGCCGTATGATTGCTGAGCGTAACCACCAATCATGTGAGTCGGTTTCATTACCGCACGAGTCACTGAGTTATGAATACCGCCACGGGTTTGAGTGGTCTCGGCACCAGGCACGTTTACGATACGTTCTTGTGCGTGGTACATCATACTCATACCTTCTGGTACACGCTGACTGACTACCGCACGAGCCGCAACGGCACCGTTCACGTTAAAGGCTTCAATCCAATCGTTATCTTCAATACCGGCTTTTTTGGCATCAATTTCACTGATCCAAATAATCGGGCCACCACGAGACAAGGTAAGCATTAATAGGTTGTCAGAGTAGGTTGAGTGAATGCCCCATTTTTGGTGAGGGGTGATCCAGTTCAATACGATCTCTTTATTACCGTTAGACTTCTTATTCATTACAGGCTGAATAGTCTTGGTATTAATGGGTGGCTTGTAAGAAACATGGTTCTCACCAAAGTCACGCATCCACTCATGGTCCATGTAGAAATGTTGGCGACCGGTTAGGGTTCTCCAAGGAATATCTTCATGGACGTTGGTGTAACCGGCGTTGTAAGACACATGTTCATCTTCTAACCCAGACCAGGTAGGAGACGAAATAATCTTACGCGGTTGCGCTTGAATATCGCGGAAGCGAATTTTCTCATCCTGCTTAGGTTTGGCCAAATGTGTATGATCTATACCGGTGAATTCACCTAATGCTTCCCATGCTTTAACAGCTACTGCGCCGTTAGTTTCAGGGGCCAGTGCCAGAATCACTTCACAGGCATCAATGGCGTTTTCAATGTTTGGACGACCTTTCGCAGGGCCATCTAGTTTTTTGTAGTTTAGTTCGCCTAATAACGCGATCTCGTCATCGGAATTCCAAGAAATACCTTTGCCGCCATTACCGCCGTTTTCGTTATCAATTAATGGGCCTAACGAAGTGAAACGCTCGTAGGTATCAGGGAAGTGACGCTCTACTTCAATTAAGTGCGGAGCCGTACGTCCTGGAATCAATTCACACTCACCTTTCCACCATGCTTTTACTTCGCCGTAAGGCATCGCTAATTCAGCTGGAGTATCGTGAAGTGTGGGCATAGTAACCAAATCTTTTTCTACACCTAAGTGACCTTCACAAGCGCTAGAGAATTGCTTCGCGATGCCTTTAAAGATATCCCAATCTGAACGAGCTTCCCAAGCTGGGTCGGCCGCTTTTGATAATGGGTGAATAAATGGATGCATGTCAGATGTATTCATGTCGTCTTTTTCATACCAAGTAGCGGTAGGCAAAACGATGTCTGAGTACAAACATGTGGTAGACATACGGAAATCCAGTGTCACCAATAAATCCACTTTACCTTCCGCCGGTTTGTCATTCCACTTCACATCTTGAGGCTTCACTTCACCCGATTCACCCAAGTCTTTACCCAGTAGGCCGTGTTTGGTGCCTAATAAGTGACGCAGCATGTATTCGTGACCCTTACCAGAAGAACCCAGTAAGTTAGAACGCCAAATGTACATAACACGTGGGAAGTTTTGTGGGTCATCTGGATCTTCACAGGCAAATTTTAAGTCACCCGATTTAAGTTGCTGTACAGCATAATCTTTTGCAGACATGCCGGCTTTATCGGCATCTTTACATAACGTTAATGGGTTCATACCAAATTGAGGAGCAGACGGTAACCAACCCATGCGTTCAGCACGCGTATTAAAGTCGATAATAGAACCGGTCCATTTTTCTTTATTGGCTAGCGGAGAAATAACTTCCTGCATAGACAATTTTTCATAACGCCATTGGTTAGC
>JAPYOO010000336.1 GCA_029938135.1 Bermanella sp.
CATATTTTGTTTTTATCTAAGTCTCTTACGTATCCAGAAAAACGAGGCCCTTTTTGATTTGGCTCGCCCTCACAGGTGCCGCCCAATGCAATCGCCTTTTTATGAAGTCGTTTTACTTCTTCGCTAGAGCCAACATCAAACCCAATCATGGTGCCATTTCCATTCGTTGCGGGTTCCTCGTCAAAGGGGATGGCTACTGCAAATGCAAAATTTTCAAATTGCCAAAAGGTAATTCTTGGCGTTGCCAATACTTGGTTGGGTGCTGTTTGTTCAAAAAGGGCATTATAGAATGTAACCGCCGCTTCCATGTTGTTTGTTCCAAGAACGGTATAGCTCATTTTCATAATGTAATATCTCTTACGCTTTGCATTTTAGTGGGCTTTAGTATTGCCCTGAATTGATAGGGCAAAGTATAGACATGCAACTATTTTCAGACAATGCCCGTAGCTGTATAGCGGGAATGCATTAGTGCATGGGGAGAAGTCTGGCGAGTCAGCTTGCTTTTATTCACTCAGTTTTTGTCACTAAGTTCTGCGGCTAAATAATCAAATACAACGCGTAATCGACGGCTTGTTTTTAATTCTCTGTGTGCAACCAGCCAAGTCTGCGTTTTAAATGCCGGAAGTGTGGGTAAGGCTCTTTCAACTAAAGGCTCGGCATCGCCGATATCGGCCATCATGAAACCAATGCCTGCACCATGTTTAACCATCTCCCACTGTACCAGGTGATTGGCAGCAATAACGGGGAAGTTACTTGAGTTCAGGTCAAAACCAAATTTGTTAAGATATGAAATTACACGGTTAGAGCGGTCAGCCCCAAGAAATACGGCGTTATTTAAATCGTGTGGTGACTGCCTGTGTTCAAGGTTTTTAAGATAGCCTTTAGATGCGTATAAATGGCCTAAGGTGTCTTGAACCCGTTTTGCGATAAGCTCTTGCTGTGTTGGGCGATAATTGCGGATGGCGATATCAGCCTCACGGCGTGACAAATCGCTAGTATCGCTTGAGGCAATTATTTCTATTTCAATTTTTGGCCATTGTTTTCGCAAATTTTCTATTATAGGTGGCAGAATATAGGCCGCAATCATCTCGGTAGCACTGATACAAACAACCCCTTCAACGGCCTCAACATGGCCCGACGCCAATCGTGAAAAATGGGTGGCTGCCTCTGCCATCGCTTTTACTTGTACCATCAAGTCAGCACCACTTTGTGTCAGCACTAACCCTGAATTGGTTCTTTCAAACAGTATTACACCGAGTTCTTCTTCCAGCGCAGACACTTGTCGGCCAACAGTCGGTTGCGTCATACCTAGAGCATGGGCCGCTGCTGACAGCGAGCCCTCTTCGGCTGTAACAAGGAATGCCCGTGCTCGATTCCAATCAAACTTGATAGCGCGTCTATCCATGCAATATGGTTATCCAATGGGGAGCTTTTGAGTGTTGTTCAGCTATTTTTACTGATCTTCTAATTATGGCAGTCTTTATTATTTTAGGGGACGGTATATAGGGCTAAAAATCAATATAACCTGACATATTAGCATGAACAACCCGCTTTCAGGTCACCGTAAACTGAACCCTGAGGGCTCAAAGAGTTCATCCTTGGGTTCAATGGCTGAAGCGAGTTGTGTTATTTTAGCGCGCTGAAATGGACGTTGTTATAGCTATCACTAAAATGAGTGTCCATGTAGCTGTTTGCTAAATATCAAAGGCTCTGACCCCTTTTATTTAAAATTATTGGGGTTTAAAGGTGCTCCCAAAATTGGCTAAAGCTTGCTGCATATTATGTTTCCATATTGAATCTGAAAATGATTTACTAAATAGCCATTGACCTAATGATCCAAGGTAGCCTGGGAATTCATCTTGTTTTAGCGCAAATTTATAGTTCCAAATAACGTTCGTACCATTGGCAACCGGTACAAATAAGAACTCTCCATCAGCATAAGCAATACCGCTAGCTTCGGGCACGGTATATGCCCAAACACGATACGCAAATCTAGCGGTATTATTTTGTAGTAATTCCTCCATTGCACCAAAACCATCCGTTAAGCATACCCCTCTTCTATCACCCGCCTTAAGATATTTCTTACCAATAATGGGATATGTGTAGTCAACTCCAGACAGATTATCGGTCTCAGTTAACAACTTACTTAAAGGAAATGTTTCAAATTTTTTATGCACTAAGGTTGCAGGTTTTTCTATAAATATTTTCTCAGTCACATTAACAAATGATTCTTGGCTATTTGGAAATGAAAGTTTAGATAACGTATTAATAGTGCCTGGAAGGCACCCTTTATTTTGATCACTTGTTGCGTTTACATTCGACGCTAGCACAGTTGCAATGACTGCCATCGAGCAATATTGGTATATTTTGAACATATCAATTACCTTTCAGTTGATTTGAGGTACTACTTTAAACTATGGTGTTAACCCCAAGGTCAATAGGCATATTAAGATAATTTCATGTTAAAAAATGAACTGATGAAAAAAACAGCGTTAAGGAAAGACACGATTCGTCATTACGAAAAAATAGGCTTGTTGGAGCCGGTACGATTGCTTAATGGTTACTTAGACTACCCTGAATCCTCTATCGAAAGGATTGAGCTGGTAAAGCACGCAAAGTCACTGGGAATGACCTTGCGTGAAATCACTGAATTGATCATACCTTGGGAAAACGGAGCGTTTAGCATTGAAGAAAAGGTTAAAATTTTTAAAGATCAACTTACTGAAATAGATCATAAAATACAAGATCTTCAAAATACCAAATCATATCTAAATTTAAAGCTGGAAAATATTGTTAATTATAGTATCCCGCTAGCCATCACAGCATCTGGCACCTACTAAGTGGATGGCCACCATAGTGGTAATGATGGATGCCAGTTTATCGTTTACATAACCAGTCTAGATAAATGTTAGGTTTTATTCTTTTAACGATGACTGTCTAGATTATTTCCTGCTAATCATTATTCGCAGCTAATGAACGTGTAACGGCTGCTATAACCAAGCGTCCTATGCATTCGCCGAGCAATACATGTTTACCGCAAAATGCGATTTCTTGCGGGCCATCGCCGCTGACAACCGCAATAGCATCGGTGCCAGTTCCTGTTGCTAGCCGACCAGATACAGGACTTAAAACAGCCATCTCCTGCAAGGCGGCTGCCTTGCCTTCTGTAGCAACCATAACGGCTTCTAACATGGCAGCATCCGTTAACCTGGCTGAGCAGATTAATATAAGGTTAATGGTACCCACCTCTTCTGTTACGCCTAATAATTCCTGTATGTCCGCTTTATCGCCTGCACGCCGAGCATTGTTTA
>JAPYOO010000337.1 GCA_029938135.1 Bermanella sp.
TCCATGGCGGTCATGGCAAAGAGCGGCGTTTTCCGGTTTAGCCAAGCTTCTGCTTCAAAGCAGAATGACAAAAAGCCTAATCGTTCAATCTAGCGGCTAAATGTCCCGCCAGCCCAGAGTGCAAATAGCTTGGGTTGAGAGCGCCGTAAACTCATCCCTGAGGGCTTGGCTTTGGCATCCCTGCCAAAAACATCCCACCCAAGCTATATGCACTCTAAGCTAATTTAAGTGTATATATTTTTATATTTAGCCACCCCCATTGTCACTTTTACCCCCTGCAATCCTTGCCAATATATGAAACTATGCCCCCATAATTCCTCTAATAACAGTATCAATATGCCTCAAACAGCCGCTTCAACCGATAAACGTGTACTGCTTAGCGTCAAAGACAAAATAGCCTACGTAAGCCTAAATCGGCCCGAAAAACACAACGGCTTGGACATGAAAATGTTTCAAGAGTTGATCGCTACGGCTAAAACTATTCGTAAAGACACTAGCATTCGCGCGGTGATCCTTCACGGTAATGGCCCTTCTTTTTGCTCTGGCTTAGATTTTTCTGCAGTGAGTAAAACGCCTACTATGATCCCTAAATTTTTCATCAAGTGGCCGTGGGGTAAAGACAATACGTTTCAGCGAGTGGCTCATATTTGGCGTGACCTGCCCATTCCAGTAATTGCCGCGATACATGGCAACTGCTTTGGTGGCGGCATGCAAATCATCTTGGGGTGTGATTACCGAATTGCCACAAAGGACAGTAATATGTCCATATTAGAGATGAAGTGGGGCCTAATACCCGATATGAGCGGCATGGTGACGCTGTCACGTTTAACCCGTGTGGATATTGCTCAAGAGCTCACTATGACGGGGCGTTTCTTTAGCGGCCTTGAAGGGGCTGAATACGGCTTAATCAGTAAAATAAGCGAAGACCCCATGGCGGATGCTCAGGCATTGGCCCACGATATCGCTCAAAAAAGCCCGGATGCCATTGCCGCTACTAAGTATTTATTTAAGAAGACCTGGAAAAAAGACACTCGTGGCGCGTTATTGTGGGAGCGAATTACTCAACTGCGTCTGCTGGGCCGTAAAAATCAACGTATCGCCATGAAAAATGGTTTGGCAAAAGGTAAAACTCCACAGCCTTTCAGCGATAGAACTTCATTTAAGTAGTACTGCCTAAAATCACTCTAAACCCCAGATACACAGGCTGTTTCAGCGTACAGCCTGTGTATCTGGGAGGGCACTACCCAGTCTGTAAATTTGACCTATACTTGATCTAAATTTAACCAACATTGTTGGCCGAATACTTGACATTGAGTGAATGTAAACGTATGTTTCAAACACTTGTTTGAAGTTTGTGTCGCAGCACTGCGCGGTTAGCGGTTGCTAGTATCGGCAAATGAAGAGAGAAACCCGTATATAAGGGTTTTATGTTGAACAACTAAAGGCTCTATTTTCGCTATTCTTAACGCGAGAGCCCGGACCCAAAGAGGTTACCATGCCAGAATATAAAGCTCCCCTACGTGAAATTAAATTCGTAACAGATGAAGTGTTGGATATGCCAGCACACTACGCCAGCCTACCAAAATACGCTGACGTTGCTACTCCAGACATGGTTGAAGCCATCCTAACTGAAGGTGCAAAATTTTGTGAGAATGTACTTGCTCCTCTTAACCGAGTGGGCGATCAGGAAGGTTGTACTCGTAACGAAGACGGCACTGTAACGACACCTACTGGCTTTAAAGCGGCTTACGAGCAGTTTGTAGAAGCTGGCTGGCCTTCAATGACTCATGACGAAGAATTCGGCGGCCAAGGCCTTCCAGAGTCTTTGGGCATTGTGATGTCTGAAATGGTTGGAACGTCTAACTGGTCTTGGGGCATGTACCCAGGTCTATCTCACGGCGCCATGAACACCATTACGCGTTGGGGTTCAGATGAGCAAAAAGAAGCATACTTGCCTAAGTTAGTAAGCGGTGAGTGGACCGGTACTATGTGCCTAACTGAATCTCATTGTGGTTCTGACCTTGGCATGCTTAAAACAAAAGCTGAAGCAAACGCTGACGGCTCTTACGCTATCTCGGGTACTAAGATCTTTATCTCTGCTGGCGAGCACGACATGTCTGGCAACATCGTACATATCGTATTAGCACGTTTACCAGGCGCTCCAGAAGGTACTAAAGGTATCTCTTTGTTCATCGTGCCTAAGTTCGTTATAGCTGAAGATGGTTCTTTAGGTGACGAACGTAACAACTTAATTTGTGGTTCTTTAGAGCACAAAATGGGTATTCACGGTAACTCAACCTGCGTAATGAACTTTGATGGCGCTAAAGGTTGGTTGATCGGACCTGAAAACAAAGGCCTATTGTGCATGTTCACTTTCATGAACACGGCTCGTATCGGTACTGCACTACAGGGTGTTACGGCTGCTGAAGGTTCTTTCCAAGGTGCATTAGCATACGCCAAAGACCGTCTAGCCATGCGTGCATTGACTGGCCCAGTTGCTCCTGAAAAAGCCGCTGATCCAATTATCTCTCATCCAGATGTTCGTAAGATGCTTCTTACTCAAAAAGCATTCGCTGAAGGCGGCCGTGCTCTTGTTTTCATGACGTCTCAACAGAACGACATCGTTCATCACGGCAACTCTGAAGAAGAGAAAAAAGCCGCCGATGATCTACTAGGTTTCTTAACACCTATCGCTAAAGCCTTCCTAACGGAAGTGGGTCTTGAAGCAGCTAACCACGGAATGCAAGTTTTCGGTGGTCACGGTTTCATCTCTGAATGGGGCATGGAGCAAATTGTTCGTGATACTCGTATCTCTACTTTGTATGAAGGTACTACGGGAATCCAGGCGCTTGATCTACTAGGTCGTAAAGTATTAATGACTCAAGGCGGCGCGCTTAAAAACTTCACTAAGTTAGTTCACACTTTCTGTAAAGAAGAAGCTGATAACGAAGAGCTTGCGCCTTTCGTAGCTAAGCTTATTGAGCTTAACAAAGAGTGGGGCGATCTAACCATGAAAATTGGTATGAGCGCTATGAAGGATCGTAACGAAGTAGGTTCTGCTTCTGTTGATTACTTAATGTATTCTGGTTACGTAACACTTGCGTATCTTTGGGCTAAAATGGCTAAAGCGGCTCAGGTTGCGCTAGCTAACGGTTCTACCGAAGAAGATTACTACAAAGCTAAGCTAACAACGGCTCGCTTCTACTTCTCTCGTATATTGCCTCGTACTAAAGGTCATGCTGAAGGCATGGTTGCTGGTGCAGATACGTTGATGGATCTAGACGTTGAACACTTCCAGTT
>JAPYOO010000065.1:0-4647 GCA_029938135.1 Bermanella sp.
AAGAAATAGCCGAATAACAGATTAAATTATGACTTAGGTCTAATGGGCTAAATTTGTGACACAGCGCAAAATACACTTAAATATTTAATAGGAGTTACCCATGGGCGCACTTCATCAATTTGAAAAAACCAGCATGACCCCTGCTAAAATGGTAAGGGTAAAGGATTACCAAGCAAATACGGGTACCTTACAGGCCAGCAATAACAGCTGTACATCTGGCACGACTCACCAAGAGATTATGCAAGAAGCCAACGAACGCTTAAATATTGAAGTGCAGCGCCTTAAAAAAGCCCTGTTTGACGCCAATAAAAGTGAACAGGTAAACCCAAGCAATCTTGAAGCGGATAAAAAAGCCATAGCCGAAAAATATGCAGAAAAGTATGCTGCCAAAATTAGGCAGCTAGAAACACAATGTAAGGCTGAAGAAAAAAAGAACAAAGTTTTAAGCATTAAAATGGCAAAATTAGAAGGTTTGTTAGACGATGTCTATGAGGCAGAGCAACAAAACACGCTTGAAACAGACGACATTAAAAACATCAAAAAAATAAACCAACAACTAGAGTCATTATTGAGCAAGCTAAAAGTTTAAATCTACTTTTAGCTTCCGACATCACTTGATACATTATTGCGTCCAGATTCTTTACCTAGATAAAGAAGATCGTCGGCTCGTTTTAATAATGCATTCAAGTCAAGGTCACTGGCCTTCAGCTGAGTTACCCCGATACTTACCGTAGACTGACACTTCTGGTCTTTAATTATATTGCCCACCGATTGCCAGGATGCTCTGAACCGATCTAACAAGGCGACCACTGCAACCATAGGCGTATCCACCAACAAAATAACAAACTCCTCCCCCCCAAATCGGGCGACTAAATCTTGATCCCTAAGTGATTCTTCACACGTTTCAGAAAATTGTCTTAATACCTCGTCACCAAAGTCATGGCCATAGGTATCATTAAGCTTTTTAAAGAAGTCCAAATCGCACATAGCCAACGCCAAAGGGGTATTATATTTACGCGCTTTTTCAAGTTCTTCTTGGGCACGAACATCAAAACCACGGCGATTTAATAAATTAGTGAGGGGGTCGGTATTACTGGCTTTTTCAAGTTCTAACTCACGATTTTTAAGTTTGGTAATATCCCTTAAATACAGCATCACTGAGGGTGAACCTAAAAAATCAATTTTACTGCAAGACACTGATAACCATAAATTACGTTTAGCTAAAGCCCGTGAATGCGCTGCCTCAACCATATAACTGCTACGGGTTTCGTCGTTAATGAAGTCAATTAACGGTTTATGTTCAATAAAATCATCCATATCAAAATAAATAGGAATATTATCCTTAGATATATTCAATAATTTCTCAGCAGCACTGTTTAAGTATTCAAGTTTTTTGCGATCACCATTTTCAAAAATCACCACAGGGTCTATTGCGTTATCTAATACATTAGCCCCTACAGACAACAAACTGCCTGCCACCATGCTAGAGGTATCGGCCCTTGCAGCACTGCGTAATTTTTCGGGTACAAAAAACTCCCCTTCTACGATTTTACTTAAGGCCGATTTAACTTCACTGGAAGCATAACTTTTAGGTAAAAAACCGTTAGCGCCGGCTACCAAAGCCTCAACCGCCAAATCTTGGCTTTCATGGCCTGACATTAAGATCACACGGCAATGCAAGTGAGTGTCTTTTAACTCTCTGACCAACTGCAAACCATTTCCATCGGGCAAATTAAAATCCACAAGTATCAGCTCTATATCACTGTGGGTGCGCACATATTCCATGCCCCCTTCTAACGTGCCTTCTTCATGGATGTCAAAACCCATAGACATCTGGCCCAACAAAGCACCTAGGCCCATGCGAAACATTTCATGATCATCAACAATTAAGGTTTTCATTCGTCTATCTTCTGCTAAAGAATTAGGCCTTTATCACGGGCAGCATTAATGGCTTGGGTGCGATTAGTCACCGTCAGCTCTTCAAAAATGGCCGTAATATGGGTTTTGACCGTGCCCACTGAGATATTTAGATTGTCGGCAATTTGTTTGTTGGCTTGACCTTCGGCCATGGATTTAAGTACATCGAGTTGTCGCGGAGTTAATCTGGATAAGGACTTCTCGGTTTTTACAGTGGCCTTGTTCAACAAGTCCATGGGAAAGTACTGACTGCCAGCAAGGATGATTTGTACCGCACTGAAAATAACTTCATTTGCCGAACTTTTAGGGATGAAACCACTGGCACCTTTTTCCATAACGGCCGATATAATAGCCGGATCTTCATTGCCACTAATGACACAGATTTTAATGTTGGGGTAGCGCTCTAGGGCTGTATATATGAAGCTTAAACCTTCATTCCCTGGAATATTAATGTCCAATAATGCCAATTTCAGGTCCTTTTCGCGCTCCATAAACTCCAGAGCTCCCTTAGCATCTTCACATTCCAGCACTTCACTGCCTTCAATCTTTTGCTCAATGGCGGCTTTTAGCCCCAAGCGAAATAGACCGTGATCGTCCGCGATCAGTAATTTCATACAATTTACCCTTTACGAATCTGTGGTGCCTTACTTAGAGTATAGATAAGGAATAACAAACAGCGGTTTTATCCCGTCATTTTGTTTAATAAATATCCGCTATATCAGCGCACTCTTTTTATAACCATATTTTATTCATGCCAATGGCATATTCAAATACAACTTAAGTCATATATGGTAAAAATAGATACCCCGTAAAATGGGTCTCTCTTAGGGGGAGGCCACCATGAATGAATCTAAATTTGTACAGCTGGATGAAACGTTTCAAGTCATTAACTCCCTAGACTTTGACGTATCAGAACTCCCGATTTTAGTGGCCGCCATCAATCAGTGTTTTGATGATGTGGATTTCACCTACAAAAAACTCTCAAAGCTCATTAAAAAAGACATTCAGCTTAGTGCATTAATCTTTAAATTGGTTAATTCGGGTGTATATCGCCGCCCAGCAACCATCACTAATTTAGACAGCGCCTTAATGTTACTGGGTGTAAAAATGATTCGTAACTTAATATTCAGTCACAAACTTAAGGCGTTATTAGGCAAGCACAACCCTGACATGCAAGCGTCGTTAAGCAAGCGCTGGATATTTACGCTACACCATGCCGCAAGTACCATGGAATTGGCGAAGGCACTGTATCTTGATAAACCAGAAGAGATGTTTTTAGCGGTTATATTCAGCGACATAGCGGCGTTTTTATTGGCCGACAAACTCAGTAAAAATGACATTAATATCAACGAAGACGAATTCTATAAAAAGTGTGATGAATACAAATATCATTATGCTCAAAAAGCCCTTACCAATTGGAATTTTAACCCTCGCATCATAGAGATGATTACAGAGCATGAGAGTCAATCGCAAGAGCTGAGTGAAATGGATGTCATTCAATTGGCGTATATTCATATGAAAGGTAATAAAGTCATTTCAGAGCAAGAGGCCTTCAAAAAGCTACCTGTATCGGCACAACTTTCTTACGGACGCCAAAAGCTTTTGATTTTAAAAGATAAAGAACAAGACATAAAAAAGATGGTGGCAAGTTTGATTTAAGAGCCGTCTTTTGAGGTGTGATTACGTTTCATGCAACCCCTTCCTATATTCTCTGGGCCCCATATTAAACCAGCCTTGAAAGCTTCTGGAAAATGCAGATTGCTCTGCGTACCCCAATAATATTGCTACCTGACCCAATGACAAACCTGCTTGTGTTAGATACTGAAGCGACATTTCTTTACGTACCTCGTCTTTTACCTTAACAAAACTGGTGTGCTCGGCTGTTAATCGCCTATGCAACGTTCGAACCTGTAGGCCTAATGCTCGCGACACCGACTGATTAGTACATTGATTCGCCATTAACAAGGGTTTAATAAGCGCCCTCACCTTTTCTTTAAGTTGTAAATCATCGTTTGAGAAATGCTTTTGTAAATACTCATACGCCAGCTCACCCAAGCGATCATCTTGACGCCTCACTGGCAACATCAAGTCCTGCTTGTTAATTTCAAGACCCGCTACCGCCTGCTGAAATTTAACCTGACAGGGAAATATTCCTCGATATGCATAGTCAGTTGCACCCTGATCATGGGGGAAATACACCCCCAGTGGTTTACTGTGCCCTTCACTTAAAAAGAATATAGTTTGATACGCAATCCCTAAGTTTAATTCCATCGTTTGTCTGCATTTAGGCAATGGGTTCAATGAAATTTCTAAGCTGAACAATAACCTGTTGGTTTGCGGAAGGTTATTTAAACTAAGTGTAATACCTGGACTGTAAACATGCATAAACTGCATTACCCGTTGCAACACTTGAGCTAGGTTTTCTCCTTGCTGTGCAGCTATTGCGATGGGGCCCAATACACTAAAATCTTGGCACTTTGAAAACCTAAGACCAAAGTCCTCACACTGTAATTGCTCGCTGGTATCTTCTAATAAAGCAATAAAATCACGGTAGGAAATCATGGCCCCTGACTGGTTTATTACGTCCGGCGTAAAACTTCGAGCGGCCAACAATGCAACAGGGTCACCACCGAGCTCTTGTACCAATTCTGAATAGCCCCTAAGTGCTTCGCTGCGGATTAGTTGTGTCATTTCGCCCTCTTTATTACAGCAAAAGCATAACGGGGTGTC
>JAPYOO010000065.1:4747-19103 GCA_029938135.1 Bermanella sp.
TGGCAAGTTTTTAATATATACAAGATAAATTACTGAAGTGGTAGCTGCCCAGAAGGATATGGAGTGATAGAACCACACTTGGATTCGGTGGTGATTGCCGGTGGAAGCTTTAGGAGTGTCTTAGTCTAACGGTGTGGGTAGGAGGAAATCAAATGGATGCGTTGGGCATGAAAGGCATTGTATCTAGCAAGACCTGTGCGCTAATTATTACGAACTTAAGAAAAGCGCTGAATAGAATTAAATGCAGGCCTCAATAAGGCGCGCTTAAGACTCTAGCCAACACAAACAGTGCATTAACACTCCGTAATTAAGCCTTACAGCGCGCCTGGTAGATTAGGTGGTGAATGTCGGTCGCCGTCCAGACAAGCTTTGGATTCACTTTGCGCAACCAAGACCTTTGCCAGCTTTCACGGCGCTGGACAAATGTTGGCTTAATGGCCAGTGCTGCTAGGCCGGCCAGATACGGCATAATGGCCATTTGGGGATCGTTCATACTGACGTTGAAACGCTTTTCTATGTATTCAATTTGGTCGGACGCTAGGTTTGTGGCAATTTGGCCACATAGACGGGCTTGGGACGTGGTAACTAATCGTGGCAACGCGGTTAACCCTACTACGACATATTCATAAGCATCCATGGCTTGTTTGTGACTTTTAATGCAATTAGCGAACAATACGGCCTGCCCTTGCTTAATTGCTCCAGGCGCGCCGCTATTAATGGACTCGGTGTCACCCGTGAATGACTCAAGGCCAGCCACTACCGTCACCTTTATGCCTAATTCACGCTCTTGATCCTGAACCCAAACCTTTACCTGACGCACATGCTCATCATCAGCCAAACCGGGCGAAAATTGCTCGTTGGCGGCTGGGCGGGCATTTAACTTAATAAAATCCTGCTTAATACTGTCAATACTGAGGTCAATCCTTGGCGTCTGTGACTTTAACAGTGCGTTATCCATGAAAACCCTCCTAAATTAACTGATACTGGTCATTTTGCGCTCCTGTGCTTTAAAGAACAAATGTACCGGTTTAAGAGTGTGACCCACTCCATACTAATTTCTTAGTTTTAAGTGTTTTTGACCACTGCGACACAGAAGCTGTTTTGTGGCCCATTATATCTAATTGAGTCTATGCTTTAGTGATGGAGGCCCTATGCATTTAAAAACCCTTTTTTGGTTGGCGGCGCTCATCTATACCTTTGTTATAGGGGGAAGCTTGCTGCTGTATCGTTTATATATTGTCTTCCCGGCTATTGAAGCAGCCACTATTGATGCGCGTATGCAAAATATTAGGGTTATGTCCGCAAGTTACATGAATGAGCGAGACAGCCTGATGGATTTAAATCGCGACTGGGCAAGGTGGACTGACACCTATGAATTTGTAGATAAGAAAACCCCCTCTTTCATTCGAGAAAATATAGAAGGCAATACCTTTGAAGAGTTTGATATTGATGCTTTTGCCATTATCGATTTAAAAGGTAAGACCCTGTTTGCCATCAACAAAAAAAACAACATTTTTACAAACATAAACCAAGTCCAACAAATCAGTGAAGACTTAGATATTAAACACATAATAGATAACGATGCGCAGTACGGTATTATTCGCGTACAAGAGAAATACGGCATTTACGTCAGTCACCATATACAAGACAGCCAGCAGATCCATGCCCCCAATGGAGTCTTGATTTATATGAGAGTTTTCAAACCCGAATTCTTTAATCGAATTAAGTTGATTTCAAACGTTTCGGTTAATATTGAATCGCCTAATAACACCTCCGAAACTCCCTATCAACATTTTGACGATTTCAATATTTCCGATATTAGAGATAGCTATTACTTTAATTTTACCAATACCCGCGGTGTTGTTATTGGTCAGTCTAAAATGCAATTCCCTGCTGACAGTTCACCTAAGGCTTTTGACAGTCATACATTAGTGAGCATCTTAGTATTACTCACACTGCCGTTATTTTTAAGCGGGCTTACTAATTTACTTATTTTAAAACCAGGTATAGAGATATCCAATAAAATTCATCTAATGAAATCAAGCGGTAATATCTTTCATTTAACCCAACAAAGTTATATTAAAGAGGTTGATGCTTTTTTGAAAACGTTTAACACGTTGGTTGATAAAATTAATATATACCAACAAAAACTGGTGAACGATTCAAACACAGATGGCCTCACCGGCATTTATAACCGTAAGTATTTTGATTCGGAATATGATAAAAGTTGGCGAGTAAGTACTCGGTCGGGAGGGCCGTTAAGTATTATTATGATGGACATCGATTTTTTTAAAAAATATAACGATCACTATGGCCATCTACAAGGAGATATTGCCCTTAAAGAAGTGGCTGCCTCGTTAAGCCATGTATCTAGACGTGCTGAGGATACTCTTGCGCGTTATGGCGGAGAGGAATTCGTGATGATATCTCACGCTAAAAACAAACAGCAATTGGAAGAGATTTTAGACATCATCTTAAAGTCGATCACAAACCTAAATATTGAACACGCAGAATCAAGTGTGTCTAACATTCTTACCATAAGCTGTGGGGCTTGTTTTATAGAAGATAATGGAGCGGCAATGAAAGATTTAAAATTGCAGGCACTTAATGCCGCTGACGAAGCCCTGTACCTAGCCAAGAAAAATGGCCGCAATCAGTTCTCCCTCCGCACCTTTGCCCCATCTGAAACATCAGCAAAGTCTAGTTAACCCCCCCCATATATGAAGAGTTAACTGTGCAAGTGTGAACTGCTTATTTATGCTTTAGCGCTGGGACGAGATTTAATATTTTGATACCAGCGTAAAAGATGAATATGATCATCTTCTATGCGCACTTTAACGACCCGAGCAAACTCAATGGCTATAAATGCCGTAATATCGGCCACCGAAAATGCCTCGCCAGCGATATATTGATGATCTTTAAGGTGATCGTTAAGGAATGCCATGAAAACCTTGGCTTGCTTAAGGCATTCCTCACCCCATTCTTTAATAGGATTCATGCGATCGGAAAAGTAACCGGTACTGTGCTGAAATCCCATGCCAACAATATTCATAAAACTAATTTCACAACGACGCTGCCACATTTCTATATTAGCTTGCTCAAACGGGCTTACTCCCATCAGTGGGTTTTCAGGGTTGAGTGCTTCAAAATAACGGCAAATAGCCATGGATTCAGAAATACATTCATTGTTGTCTAGTTCTAATACTGGGATTTTTGCTAAGGGGTTTTTTTTACGAAAGTCGCTGCTGATATTGTCACCACTTTTGAGTCCCACGTGCACATACTCAAGGCCACTGACGCCTTTTTCAGCCAAAAACATACGGACTCGACGAGCGTTAGGGGCGGTACTTTCTTCATAAATTTTCATAACGCAGGTACTTTTATTATTTTTAAAGGCGACCTTAAGTTACGTCCCGTAACGCTCAAGGTCAACCTTACTGTGTGTATTTACAAGTCTAATTAGGCCTGAAGGTGGCGACTAAATGGCGGCAAACCGTTAAGTAACATACTGCCATAACGTTTACTGACGATTCGTTTATCCAAGATAGTAATTTTTCCGGTATCGGTTTCTGTACGAATTAAGCGGCCACAAGCCTGTATTAAGCGTACTCCAGCATCGGGTACCGACATCTCCATAAACGGGTTGCGACCCTTACTTTCAAGCCATTCAGCCAAGGTGGCATCTACTGGGTCATCGGGCACTGAAAAAGGTAAACGCACTATCACCACATGTTGCAATTGCTTGCCGGGTAAATCGATACCTTCAGAAAAACTGGCCAAACCAAATAAAATACTGTCTTTACCGGCTTCCACTTTTTCTTTGTGCAGACGAATCACTTCCTGCTTAGAGTGCTCATCCTGAGTCATCACATATTTTTTAAACTGCGCAGGTAACAAAGCCTTAGTGTCATTCATTACACGGCGACTGGTAAACAACACCAACGTGCTCTCATTGAGTACTAGATTGTCAGCCAGGGCCTCGGCCACTTTTTGTGCATACTCGGGCCCACTGCTAGGTTCAATGGCGCTCTTGGGCACCACAACGGTCCCTAAATTAGCATAATCAAAAGGACTTTCTATAATTTCAGTATGATTAGCGCGAGCAATGCCTGATTTCATTCTAAATCGATCAAACTTACCAACGGCCGTCAGAGTGGCTGAGGTTACCACTGCTGCAAAACAACGGCTCCACAGGTTCTTAGCCAACAGTTCGGCCGCCATAATTGGACTTGAATACAGGCCAATATCATCTTCGCTGTCGGTGTAGATGCGCTCTAACCAACGGGCCACGGGTACTTGATCTTCGAAATCTTTGGTACCAAAACTTAACCATAACAGGCCTGCGCTTTCTAAGCGGGCAAGTAATAAACCCATAATAGGAAACCAGCGCTCGGCGTCACTTTGTTTGTACTCGCCGTCGTCTTTGCTGATGGACGCCTTTAAGGCTTCTACTATTTTATCCAAATAACCATAAAGTGAGTTATGTGACTTGTTTAAATCGATGGACAGCTCAACGAGTTCGTCGGGGGCTTGTCCCATGCGAAAGCGATGTTGGTTATAACCCTCTTGATCCGCTTGATCACCCAAAAAATCCATGAGTAAGTGGTTCACAAAACTAAGCTTAGAGTTAATCTCGCTAATACGCTCCGGCAGCGAGGTGACTACTTGCAGTAAACCTACAGGGGTACCTGATTGTTTGCCTAAGGTATCTACGGCCTTGGAAATTTGTTTTAGCAGGTTCTCTTCTTGACGCAGTTTCACTTGAGCTGAAAAGTGATTAATGGCTTTATCGGGTAGGTGATGACCTTCATCAAACACGTAAATACTTTTACTGGGCTCAGGCAGTACCGCCCCGCCACCCAAATTTATATCGGCCATCACTAGGTCATGATTGGCAACGATTACATCGGCATCTTCTAAGGCTTTGCGAGCTGTAAAAAACGGACAGGCGTTAAAATGGGGACAGCGTCGGTTACTGCACTCTCTGTGCGTAGCGGTCACCATGGACCAATCTTGATTCTCTATTTGTTCCGGCCAGTTATCACGATCACCGTCCCACTTACCGGAGGTGAATTCGTTGAGTAAATGACTGAATAATCCTTTTTGATCGGTGGACGCGTCTTTTCCTCCAAACATATCCATGGAGGCATCTTGCATGCGCTGATCTTGCATTTCTTGGTCAAGTTTATGCACACACAGATAACGCCCGCGACCTTTGGCCAGTGCGTAGCGAAAGTTTAAACCACTATTTTTGGCAACATCAGGTATGTCTTTATTAACCAACTGTTCTTGCAGGGCGACTGTTGCCGTTGAAATAATTATTTTCTTTTCTAAATCCGCGGCAACTGGAATGGTAGAGATTAAATATGCAAGTGTTTTACCGGTACCCGTGCCGGCTTCTATTACACACACTGGGTTGTCAGAGATACGATTACCATCGCCATCTTGTTTTACGCCGCCCAAAGTGCGAGCGATAGCCGCGATCATTTGACGCTGGCCACGCCTAGGTCGTAAGTTTTTTTCTTTTAAAATCCGGCTGTAAGCCGTTTGAATGGTAGTTTTTGCTTCGTTACTTAACATGCTTGGAAGAGACCCACGACACACCTTTGGCTAGAGCGACATTACGCCCCGCCACATTAATGACAATTCCAGTATTGGTTATTTCTTGCAACACCACTTGAGCGTTAATAAACATACCTTCGTTAAAAGCTTGCTCGTTGATGACCACCGAGCGATATTCTGGTGCACTTGAAAAAATATGGCTCTGCAAAGAAAGTGTAGGAATAAGATTCAAAATTTCTTTAGGCAGCTCAGCCAACTCATATACTTTAATGGTTTGATCGGGCTCAACTTGTGGAGCTGTTAAAGGATTCTGCATAGGCTCATTGACGATTTGATCAGGCGCCACTAATGGCACTAACATTGTATCAGTCACAACCCTAGTTTCAGTTTCAACTTCAGCTAATGGAGTGTTAGGTAAAAACAGCTTAATAAGCGTAACAATCAAAAACATAGAAACGACAATAACGAGCCATACGGGTAAATTGGCTGATACTTTTGCTACAGGTAAAGGCGCCATACCCCCTTCTGCTTGAGCATTTCTTTCCAGCTCGGCTTTCTTTAAAGCTTCTAAAAGGTACGACATTATATGGTCTCGCTATTTTTTTGTTGCCATAACGTCAAACTAATAAGCGTTTGTTTGCCTAAAATGCCATCCACCAATAAACCATGGCGTTTTTGAAATTGTTTTACTTGATCAACTAGAAATACGTCGTAAAAAGAAGGTGTAATACTTTCACTAACCTCGGGTTTGATCACTTGCCAGTTTGAAAAATCTTCACTACTCACTGAATGTAATTCTGCCTGCGACAGTATTTGCCGAGCCCATAAAACCCCTTCGTGATAACTTCCCGGTTTAATAAGTGCCGTAACATCAAAGGGAGCTGACCACTGAATACGGCTAAGCACCAACCCATCAATCCCGCTGGATGTGTGCCATTTTTGCCAGCGACCATGGTCAAATACAGAAACATCGCTTTGACTAAAAGCGATAAGAGACTGAGGCAACATGCCCTGCCAACAGTTATTACGCTGGGTGCACGAACTTGTTTCATCACCACTTAGCTTAGTGATTACGGCCTGCTGCACATTTTTATAGGCTTTGCTTAATTGTTGATTATCCATAACAGACAACAAATCTTTGCCTGCAAATAACACCAGTAGCATCACTATAAAAGACATCACGCTGTATTTAATAATATTGGAAGGCTTTTTAGGTAATACTTCTTTAGCCGCCTGCAAAACCATCCATGAAGATACTTGCGAGCGATTTAAGGCATAACACCCCATTAAACTGCGATCAGCCAACAGGTTAATTAAACGGGGTATGCCCTTGCTTAGCCTTTTAAGAGTAAACAGAGCGGGCATTGAGAACAAATGACGTTCACTGCCCGCCACGTGCAAGCGATGTTGAACGTATTTATTTAGTTGTGAAAAATTAAGTGGTTGCAGATGAAAGCGTGCGGTAAACCGTTGGTTAAGCTGCCTAAGTTCAAAGCGCTGTAATCGTTGGTTTAATTCCGGCTGACCTAGAAGAATTATCTGTAATAACTTATCGCTATGAGTCTCTAAGTTCGTAAGCAAGCGAATAAGCTCTAGTACATTGGTATCTAAATGCTGCGCTTCATCTATGACTAAAAGGCTGTAGCCACCCTTTGCGTAAACAGCCAACAAAAATTCAGTAATTGAGGCTATTAACTCAGACTCTTTGGCGCAAGATTCCACCGCTACCTTAAATTCTTTGCAAATCAGCTGCAACAATTCCAATCGTTCTAGTTGTGGGTGCAGTATTAACGCAACCTCAGTATCGTTGGGTATTGACTGCAATAGGTGTTTGCATAACGTGGTTTTACCTGTGCCTACCTCGCCCGTTAGCAAGATAAAGCCACCACGATGCAACATGCCATACTCAAGCACGGCCAAGGCTTCTTGGTACTGCCCATGGGCGTACAAAAAATCAGGGTTTGGGGCAATGGAGAAAGGCCGCTGCTGCAAGGAGAAGTAATTTTCGTAAATCATAAAATTGGCCAGTTTATGTCCAGCGACACCTGCAGGTACTTAGAGTTAGATAAGGCAAGTTGATCAGATGCCAATTTTAAGCGCACCATATCAGATTCATAAGCCAAATGGATAGCACGGTTGAGCAAATCTAGCCCTAGATTTACGCCTGAGTGCTTAACACCCAGTAAAACACTGTCATACCGCGACCATTGACTAAGGCGACCGTAGGCTGAAAGGCCATCTTTAAGTTCTTTTTGAAGGTGAAATTCACTGCTGACGGGCAGCTTTTGTGTCTGCGCAATTTGAGAGCTTTTAACGAAGCAATCTGCATCTTTGGGTGAACCTGTCTTTGCTAGGCAGCCTGTATCATGATTAATGGCGCCCCAGTAGATCTGATGCCCCACGTCTTTCCAAGTAGCCCGTGCGCTCCACCCCTTTTGTAGCGCTGCGCTTAGCTCAAAATCAACGCTATGCCCCCAACCAGTTACCTTGTAATTATTGCCATACACCAGCTCATTGTGATCATAGCTATAGTTTAGGTTGTAGTGGTAATCAAAACTGCCATCTTCGGCCACATTACCCATTCCCGTAAACTGGCCGTATTGAACCTGACTGGGCTGTAAAACATGCCCTTTAATCTTAAATTCAAAATCATTTGATAGCGGTATAATGTATTGCACAAAAAGGCTGTTACTTGTAACGGCGTTCACTGACAACCACAAAGGATATGTACCTTCTGGCAAGCCGGTATTTTCTAGCTTTTTATAAAATTGAGCGGTTTGCTCACTAAAGTGCAGCAGGTAATCTAGACGCTTTTCAGCGCCAAAAGACCATGTATTGTTTATGTGGTATTCAATGCCTGCACGGGCTTTTGCCTGTGCATACGTTCCAAGGCCAGCCGTAGCCCAATTTGAATCCAATTTATCCACGGCAATAACCGGGCTGACAACAACCGCATTACTGTAAACATGCAGCTGCCTGCTATTATCGGCACCTACTAAAGATGACCCCATAAAACACACAGCAACCGCTAAATACCTATAAAAAATAATAATGTTAATTATAAAAGCTGCCAAGTGTCGTTCGCATAGCGAATGACATATACACCACCCTCACGACTAATGGTGGCCACTAATGAGCCGGCATAACGAATAAAACCAATGGGCTCTTCATTATCAAAGGTCTTATCAAAGGCTTTCATTGCAAGAGTTATATTGCCGTCCTGCACATAGTAGGTTAACTCATCACTTGAATCGCCCCCCTGCTGTCCCATAGTAAACCACAACGTATGCTCACCCACTGGGGCTAGATCGGTAAAGCTCAAACCAGTTAAATTTGCATTACCTAAATAGTTATGAGTAAGCGATACGCTAAGACTAATATTTTCTTCATCCAATATTTTACCCAGCACATTAATAAACGCGACTGGGCGGTCGTTTTCATCGTCATCTTTAAAACGCGAAAACACCCTCACGTTTAAGTTATCAATACCGAGTGTTATGGGTTTTTCAAACGTTAAATCATATGGAACTCCAGGCACAATAATGGTGCTACCATAATCTATGTTATAGATGCCCGCGCCATCTATAGTTACATTTTGGATGCATTCTTTTTCTTGGAAGTATTCAAAAATTGATCGTACAGTGCTCTGCGTTTTACCAAAGGTGTCTCCACACCCCAGTGAGCTCACAACCTGTGGGTCAAAGCACCCCCATTTACCCGATACTTTTAGGCACTGACGGGCCATTTGAACGGCACTTGAACTGGACTCATTCCAAATTGCCCAAGCAGTCATACCACCTGGGTATTCAAGAGCCCCTACTCCATCAAACTGCTGTGATCCTTCAAGGTCCAGTATGGTTTTTAAACCTTCCTCTAAAGCCGCATAGTTAAATATTTCAATGTAATTCAACGCGACCGGAATGGCTTTTTTAACTTCTATGTCGCTACTGGGTTCTAAAAACCCCGCCAATTGCGACGTTGCATAATCTACACTACCCGTCTCACTAAGCGGATTAAACTGACTAAACTGCTTAAAGGCTTCAACATCTAAGGTAAAATCAAGATCCGGAAATATCTCGTCATCTGCGCCAGTGTAAAAACTAAAGGCATTTTTGCTTATAAGCGTAATGGCAAATTCAATAGATTCTGCACTATCACCAATCCCGTATTGAATTTTCCCAGGGATATCCATTTCAAAAATGTTAAAGTGCTTTGGTTTATCGGGGTATAGCGCATCATTCACACCCACCATTGTGAGTTTAATATTTTCACCGACATAGACTAGATCTTGATATTCACCCTCAACACCCACTTTTTTAGCCTGCACTGTTATTTCAGGTAAACTTAAATCTATGGTATTAACATCTGGTTTGCCGTCCGCTGTTAATGCGGCAGACACTGCAAACAAAATATTAGGCGCACTTGAACTGCTCACTATTACTTGTGATAGCCCAAGAGCCGTTTCGACCTTAAGGGTCTCATTAAATGTAAAGGTGGTAGCAATAACGCCAGCACTAGAACTGTCGTGAAAGCTGCCGCTCATCGATAATTTAGGGTATAGATTTTCACCCTGATCATAATTTAAGGTGAACACACCCGTATCAGCATCAAATACAACGTTATCCTTGTATTCATAGGTTTCATCACAGGTTGCAGTACACGTTAACGCGTAATAAACAAATTCAGAAATGGGCCTAAACAGCCCTTGTACGTCAGGTGCTAATTGCAATTGAAACAAGGCCAATTTCTCACTCATTAAGTGAAACTCATCGGTCATCACAGTACTGCCCGTTTCATCAAAAAAACTGGTGTAATTTTTGTCCTCTAAATCCGCCACCCAAAGCTGAACCTTGGCCACTAAGTCTCTGGCAAGCGCTACTTTTTCATCCAATAGCTCTTCCCCTTCTAACACAGGGTAATCACTTCCAATACAGGTAGTGATATTTGCCAATAAAGCACTGCATGCTGCACCATTTAAAATGCTGTCAAAGGCCTTACTTGCATTTAGAATATTGGCATCCGTTTCAACTGCAGACACACTTAAAGCGGCAGCAAATAAACTTTCTAAATCAAATTCTTTAGTGGCATCGCCACTAGGATCTGCACTTATCAACTGCCCTGAATGACTTAAAAAAGATTCAAGCCACCAATTTAATGTGGTCTTTAAACTTTCGTCTCTTTGCTGTGAGAATATCGGCCAGGTTGCTACTAGCAGACCATGTTTAGCGTGTTCAACTTGTTGAATAGAGTCTGCAGATGATTCGCCAGATAAAGGTGTCCAAAAAGACGTTTGCACATGAAAAGCGGTACTTAAGGAAAATAAATTTTGAACTCGGCTGTTGGCTTCGTGAATACTTTGCGCCGTGAGCATGCCATTAATAGAAGTGTTGGTGTCACAGCTAGTGTCGTCACAGTCAATGCCATCACTGACAAATTCACTAAGAGCTAATTTTGCAGCTAAGTGAGTTACAGGTGTAATAGACAATACATCGTTATTTTCTATTTGATTAACAGCCCCCCACATTTCAAAGCCGTCGGTGGCGTTATCTAATATACCATCTGAAAGTTCATAGGTTTCATTAAAGGCAATTGCTTCACCCGCACCTCCACGACACCCGCCTAAACTATCGGCAATATCGCAGCGCAATTGGGTGACTGGCACAGTGAACGTTTGTCCAAATGTATATGTTTTGCCATCACCATCAATACAACTGCCAACATTTGAGGGGATTTCACAGGTGACTTGCGTGCTGACGTCGGTGTAAGTGGCCACCAGTAAATACGCACTGGTATACGCGCCCTGCACTAACCCTTCAAAATGCCCATCACTGTCGGTGACGTATATATTGCCTAAAAATTTGCCTTCTGAATCTCGATTCGGCTGACCATTGCTATCAATGCCCACCGCTTGTATTTGTACATTTTTAGCATGACCCGCAACGGAGCCCGAGAAACTAATGTTAGGGATACCCCCTACGCCATTTAGAACTGTGTTATCACAACCGGTGAGCCCCATGCCGAGCAGCAAGGGTATGGACATTAAAAATTTCATGTAGCAACCATTTATTATTATCAGTGCAACCGATCTGCGTCGGTTTTTGCAATTTATTACAGTTTAAGCTTTATTTGCCCTAACAATGGCAAACGGACATAGATACCGACTCGCTATACGCTTATTAGTTCAATCCAGCGATAATCGCGCCGATTCTTCAGCAATCAATTTGCGCATCCATTGATGTGGCGGATTATGATGCAACAGCGGGCTCCAAGCCATTTTTAATTCAAATGGAGGGATTTTAAAAGGCGGGTCCACTAATATTAGATCCCCCGACAACGCCTGCATTCGAGCGATTTTGGTTGGCAAAGTGGCCACCAGGTCGTTATTTAAAGCCAGTAACGCCGGCATCTGGTAATGACGAGTAAAGACACTGATTTTTCGTTTATGCCCAACCAGCGCTAAGGCTTCATCTACCCAGCCCAACTGAACCGCTTTATCTTTAGACGGATTAACGCCCGTTCCAACACCCATGCCCGTTTTACTGACCCAAATATGATTAGATTCTAAATAGGCCGCTAAATCATAGTTTTGCAGTAATTCATTTTTAGGGTTCACCAGACACGAAAAACCATCATTCCAGAGGGTTTTTTGATGGAATGATTGAGGCAGCTCATCAAATCGATTGATGGCCATATCGACCTTACCCTGCTCAACGTCTTTATAGGTCACATCAGAGGGCGTTAGGAAATCCAATACCACGCCAGGCGCTTCACGGCGTAAACGTTTAACCATGGCAGGCACAAGGGTCGCTTCAGCGTAATCACTAACCATAATGCGGTACATGCGGCTGGAGTTTGCATAATCAAACTCTCCCGTGGGCTGAACCGCAGCATCGACTTCCGCAAGAATATTCCTCACCATGGGCTGCAATGCAATGGCGCGCTCGGTGGCACTCATGCCATCACTGGTGCGCACCAAAACCGGATCATCAAACAATACACGCAACCTTTTTAAGCCATTACTCATGGCCGGTTGTGTTATCCCTAGCGCATGTGCAGCCTTAGTAACACTGCGTTCGCGCAGTAAAACATCTAAGTAAATCAGCAAGTTTAAATCGAACTTTTCCACATTCACCCCGTGAATACCCAATATAATATCTATAGATTAGAGAAATTATCATAAAAGTCGTATGATTCGCACGTTATTTAGAGGCACGCCTCCGTATTACCGCTATATTTATTTGCGACAATACGATAATTAATCACTCTTTTTAAGGATTGGACATATGTCAGCTATTCAAGACGACATCAAATCTATTGCTGCTGCACAAGAAGCCGCTACTTATTCTTGGGACATTACCCCTGAATCAGCTGCTCGCATGCGTGCTCAGAACAAATTTAAAACTGGCCTAGACATCGCTCAGTACACTGCAGACGTTATGCGTGCTGACATGGCGGCTTTTGATGCTGATAAGACTAAGTACACTCAGTCTTTAGGTTGCTGGCACGGTTTTGTAGGTCAGCAAAAACTGATCTCTATCAAAAAGCACTTCGGCACTACAGATCGTAAATACCTATACCTTTCTGGTTGGATGGTTGCTGCACTACGTTCTGAGTTTGGTCCTCTTCCTGACCAATCTATGCACGAAAAAACATCTGTTGCTTCTTTGGTTAAAGAACTTTACACCTTCCTACGTCAAGCTGACGCACGTGAACTAGGCGGTCTTTTCCGCGATCTAGACGCTGCTCGTGAAGCTGGCGATACTGCTAAAGCTCAGACAATTGAAGCTGCAATCAATGAACACGCTACTCACGTAGTGCCAATCATTGCAGATATCGATGCTGGTTTCGGTAACGCTGAAGCGACTTACCTAATGGCTAAGCAAATGATCGAAGCTGGTGCTTGTGCACTACAGATCGAAAACCAAGTTGCCGATGAAAAGCAATGTGGACACCAGGACGGTAAAGTAACTGTACCTCACGCTGATTTCCATTCAAAAATCCGTGCTTTACGTTACGCATTCCTAGAATGCGGTATCGACAACGGTTTAATCGTTGCTCGTACTGACTCTGAAGGCGCTGGTCTTACAAAAGAAATCGCTGTAGTTAAAGAGCCAGGCGATCAAGGCGATCGTTACAACTCTTTCATCGATGCTGAAGAAATCAGCGTAGCTGACATGGCTGAAGGCGATGTTGTATTTAATCGTGGCGGCAAGCTTGTACGTCCTAAGCGTTTGCCTTCTGGTCTTTTCCAGTTCCGCGCTGGTACTGGTGAAGAGCGTTGTGTTTTTGATTCTGTTGAAGCAATCAAAGCCGGTGCAGATTTAATCTGGATCGAAACTGCGACTCCATCTGTTAAAGATATCGCTGACATGATGAACGACGTTCGTAAAGAAATTCCAGATGCTAAGCTTGTTTACAACAACAGCCCATCATTCAACTGGACTCTTAACTTCCGTCAGCAAACTTTTGACGCAATGGTTGAAGCTGGAACTGACGTTTCTGCATACGAACGTGGCGATCTAATGAACGCTAAGTACGACGATTCTGAATTGTCTGCTGCTGCCGATGCTCGTATCCAGTCTTTCCAGTCTGATACTGCTCGTGAAGCGAACATTTTCCACCACCTAATTACTCTTCCAACTTACCACACGACTGCATTGTCGGTTGATAACTTGGCTAAAGAATACTTCGGTGAAGCTGGTATGCTTGGTTATGTTGCTGGCGTTCAACGCAAAGAGATCCGTCAGGGTATCGCATGTGTTAAGCACCAAAACATGTCTGGTTCAGACATGGG
>JAPYOO010000338.1 GCA_029938135.1 Bermanella sp.
TATTCTTGAATGATTTTAAGGGTACTTTCAAACATAACGGCGTTCTCGGTAATCCGACTGGTAAGCAATCCCCCTTGAACACAGGCAATGATCCACTGGGCAAGTTCTTCAACCGTTTTTCCATGATCGTTAAACACACCCGCTTCAATTCCTTCGGTGAGTATTTCACTGACACCTTTCAAATGGACATCAATTAATCTATTAACCTGTGTCTTGACAGGGCTAGATAACTTACCCCATTCACCCGCAAAAGCGCCTCCAGGGCACAATTTTTGTGCTGGTATAATGTGGTGTAAAAAAATATTAAGAAAATAACTAAGCCTTTGTGACGGGCTTTTAGAGCGCCCTAGTACAAAGCTTTCTTTCATTTGCGAGGTTACGCGCTCAAGCAGTGCAACCGCCAAATCATCTTTGCTTTCAAAGTGGTAGTACAAACTGCCCTTCTTAATGCCGACACGGTTAGCCAGCTCCTGAAAGCTGACACCACTAATTGACTGGCGTTGAACCATGTCTTGTGCGACATCAAGGATCGCTGAGCGGGTATCGTTAGGTATTTTCATTCTACCTACCTTACGTCAGGTAGACTCTTTATGTCAAACCCTATATTTATGAAAAATCTTAAGACTTATGGCTGGGCGTGCTGACTAGCGAAGGGTGTAGGCGTTACTCACTAAAGCCGTAAATTAAACTTTCTCTTGTTACGGCCGCTAACAAAACTAAGGGAGAGCCCATGACACACGAGAATAATAGCAACATAACGTCGATAACCACGCACCAGAAGGTGGATATTGCCCCAAGTGATGTCAGTGATACCTCTATTGCGCAGGCTGCTGAGTGTGCCTTGGACACTTTAAATCATAAATTGCAGGTTATTCGGGAACTGGCGGTACAGGCGACTAACGCCACTATCTCGGATATTGAACGTCAAGCACTGCAATCTGAAGTGAATAAGCTGGTCGCTGAAATTAAGCAAACCACTGACGTCGCCAACAGCAACGCCAACACTGACTAGTGTGCTTCCTTCTAGAATGCACGCTGTCATTTCTTTTTACAACTAACTATTATTATCTTAACTGCACTCTACCTTGACGCTTTTAACGTACACCGCATTACTTATTATTTTGTTAAGTGCTCACTTAAGAATACCATCATCTACTGCTTTATTGAGCTTGCCTTTTAATACATGCCAAAGTGCAGTACTTCCTTTTGCAATCCGACTGTTTAGGTCAAAGACCTTCTCTTTTGGAACATTGTTATCTTTCCAACTGTGCCCATCACCATTTAAGTTATGCAGTAATGGCGGCACCCTATCAATGGCCTTTGCATATTTTGCATCGATAGATTCACCTAACTCAAATTCACGCCAAAGTGAAATATATTGATCTGCTTTTCCAGTAGGCAACAAACTAAACACTCTTTTTATTCCTGCCTCTTCTTTTTCTTTTATTTCTTTAGTCTCACCGGCGTAAATAATAGTGTCGCCCGCATCAATCTCACCCAGGTCGTGAATCAACAGCATTTTAATTACACGGTCTATATTTATGGGCTCATTAGAATAGTCTTTTAACATTAATGCTGATAAACAGACGTGCCAGCTGTGTTCCGCCGAGTTCTCGTATCGATTCAAACCTACTGGACGTGTTTTTCGTTGCACGTCTTTGAGTTTTTCAATTTCAACCATAAACTCTAAAACATGTTCTATTGGATTCAATTCAATCTCCTGATTAATAAATTTCGCTTTTATTGTAGGCATTAAAAATGTACGTCATATTTCAATACAAGGGTTAGCTCACGAAGTTAAGGTACTCAGATGCTAAAGCCCGTGCAAAGAACTGGCACACCTTTTTTACGTGCAAACAATCACGACGAGCAACTAAGATGGGACAGTCCACCTACTTCAAAGAACTCAGGCGGCTTCAACCGGTAGTATTTATCCTCCATGCCCTTAGACTGCTCTGCATATGGCTGTGTCATCACGTCCTGTAGCTCTTGAATTAAAGCGTAATCTCCTGCCGTTGCTTGCTGATAAGCCGGCACAACAAACCACTCTCGCAAAATGTATTTTGGGTTTACGAGTTTCATCTGCCTAGAAATTTCCGCACTGGATCGGGGCGAAGATGCATTCGCATCATTGGATGCGTTAAGGAGCGTTTTCCATTTTGTTAGCCATTCTGTCCAGCGCTTGTTCATCACTTTGGGGTCTACATCAAGCCCCGATTTATTATAAAAGCTTTTCTTAAGTGGAGTAATGTTGTCCGGGATTGACGAGAGCTCGCGGAAGAAAATAGTGTAATCCACAGGCGTTTGCATCATGAGTGTTTCTAGCTCGCTGAGCAATTCCTTAAAAAGAGTCTTGTGAGACGCTGTGTTGAAAGTGCTACTATCCTGACCCAGATTCAGCCCCAACTTAGCAGCCCACATATTTGTCATTTGTGTGTGCATTATTGTCGAGAATCCATTTTTAATTTCGGCGAGCTTTAGCAAACAATCCGGATGCGACAAAAGCAGTGGACGTACCGCCGAACAAAACGTCTCGAAGTTTTTTTGCGCGGCACTTGGTTGATTCATGAACGAGAAGTGATCACCGCCACCCGTCCAAGGCTGATAATGCGGGTTAAACACATCGCAAAAGCCGAAGGGACCATAATCAAGTGTAAAACCACCGGCTGCGCAGTTGTCGCTGTTGAAATTACCCTGGCAAAAGCCAACGCGGATCCAGTTCGCCACCAGTGACGTGAGGCGACTAAGATACTCACGCGCCAACAACACCACTTTTTCTGGGGTGGGCAGTTGCCTATCAATTGCGTCATACTCACGATCAATCAAGTGCAGCACAATCTTGGTGAGTTCTTCCAACGCGTTTGGGTGTTCGCATTTACGGGTACGGCGAGCAAAAAGCTCCAACTGGCCCACGCGAATGAACGACGGTGCAACACGTGTTGAAATGGCAACGGCTTCCGATATAAGTATATCGGGATTCTCTAAACGCGAGCCCTGTGAGTACCAAGGACGCTTTACCTTTTGCGTTTTTGAAACGTACAAACTTAAAGACCGTGATGTGGGCACGCCCAGTGCGTGCATGTGGTCCTGAGCCAAGAACTCGCGGATACTCGACCGCAAGACAGCGCGACCGTCCGCGCCGCGGCAATATGGCGTGCGGCCACCACCCTTCAGCTGCATTTCCCAGCGTTGACCGTTGATAACGGCCTCAAGCACCGAAACTGCTCGGCCGTCTCCATAGCCGTTGCCGGTTTGGAATGGGCACTGCTGGATGTATTCAGTGCCGTA
>JAPYOO010000339.1 GCA_029938135.1 Bermanella sp.
CCTTTTGGGCTTTTTACATTCTTCTACACAGACAAAATCATTTCATCATTTTACCTATCGCTAAAGAAAGTTCAGGATCACTTGCTAAAATAGGTTTAACCTTTTCCCCTGGCAGCCATTGAATATCGACCAGCGAAATAGCTTTAACATCGTCAGCCGAAAAACCTGACAATAAAGATATTGCCCCTAACGTTTCCCCAGCGCACAAAATACTTTTGATGAGTTTTCCGTCTTGTTCACGCACTATTTCAACTGACCCGCGGGTAATAATGCCCAATGCACAAAAAACTTTACCTGTTTTTGCGATATCTTCTTCTGCATTGTAAATAGAGTGCTGCATAATAGAGAGTAACTTTTCTTGGGTCGCCTCAGGCAAGGCTTGCATCCAGCCTAGTTGCATCACCAACTGGTCCGCCGACACCGAGTTTTCCAAATTTGGCATTCGGTTTAATGCTTCCATACGGGTTTCCACATCCATGATCATGCGTTCGGCTTCCGGTTTATCCAATACCGCTTGTTTTAGCTGCTGCAATATCACCGCGCGCTCACGATACAAAAGCAAACGAGTGGCCGAGTAAGTCTCTAACCCCCGTATTACCTCAGGAAAGGTTTCACGTAGGCTTTCAATGTATTTAAGCGTAGCGACTTTATTTTGCTTAACTAGATCATGTACCTGTTGAGCTTCTTGGGGTGAAGGCGCTAAATCATCCACATGAGATTCCAGTTCGTCCTGAGCCTGAATGAAACCACGGGCCACATCATAGCTTAACGATAAACGCTTAAAGCTCATTTTAAGGGCCAATTTTTTCATGCCCTTAATATTTTTTAGGGCGTTTAATAAGGCGGGTGTACCCCATAATTGTGCAAGGTCGGTACGTGGCGCAATCGTGGGGGTACCATCTAATGCATGCTCCACCGAATCCACCAATTTTTTTGTGGCGCCCTCTCCTATAGTGCCTTGTTCAAACTGAGTCCAGTAATGTTTGCGCTCGGTTTCCAATAGTCGACGCCGATAGGCAACGTTTATGTCCTCTTCACTTATTTGCTCGGGTTCGGCCAATTCACTTACGGCCTGAATGCCCGAGCCTTGCTTGACTTGCTCCCAGTCGGCTCCTTTTAAAAAGTCATCTTCCATCATGGACGGTAAAAGACCCGACAATGTTTTACTCACTTCTCCACCAGCTTTATCTACTGTAGCTTGTTTAGCTTCAGGTAAATGATCCAAGCCCAACTTCTTTAAAACCCAGCCCATGCTGCCACCGTTAATCAACATGGTTAATACCACGATGCCTGCACATAAAAATAAAACCTGATCACCCACTTCTTTAGGGATAAGTTCATTTTGAGCCACGGTTAATGCCAGTGCCAACGATACCGCCCCGCGCAAACCACCCCATACCAGCACAGTAGATTTTTGATAGTTAATACCAATACCAATGCGTTTAAGCAGCGGCATAAATAACATGACCGAAAAAGCGCGAATAAAAAATAGGCTGACATATAAAATAATCAACGCCACCCACATGTCCATGTTATCCAGCTGCACCCTACCTGCGATTAATGTGCCCACCAGTAAAAAAATAATAGTATTGGCGATATGTGCCATCATTTCCCAAAAGTGATGCAGGAACCCGCTCACCTCCGGAGAGACTTTAGTGCGACCTATACTGGCAAACATCAAAGCAATTACCACCACCGCCACCACACCCGACGCATGAACGGTTTCGGCCACCATGAACGCCAAGAATGAACCCGCTATGGTGAGCGTTATCTCAATCATTGGGTCGTTAAATACCCGCCCTATCCAAGCGATGGCAACCCCCCCAAAAAACACCCCGATGAACATCCCCATGAAAACCACCCGTAAAAAGTCCCAGGTAATCATAAGCGGGCTTAAATCAACCTCGTCAGGCGCCACCACCATGCCTAAAAACAGCATGAAAAAAACGATGGCGGTACCATCATTAAATAGTGACTCCCCTTCTATAAGGGTTTCTAGGCGTTTACGGGAACTGAGTTCTTTAAGTAATGCCACTACCGCCACCGGATCGGTAGCACTAATGAGAGCACCAAACATAAAGCATAACGGCCAGCTCCAATCCCAAGGGAAAACATATTTCACCAACACAGCCGTTAATACTGTGGCCACCATTAAGCCTGGCACCGCTAACAGCGCTATTTGCGAGAAGATACGACGAAACAAGTGCACCTCTAAGGCAAAGGCACTTTCAAAAATGAGTATGGGCAGGAATAACCATAATATTAGGTGAGGGTTAATGTCAGCCACCATAAGAACGGTGTGCTCTAACATTGGGCTATGTTCGGCAAGAAACCCACTGCGCTGCACTAAACCAAGGGCAAGGCCAATGATCAGCAACGCCACTGAATAGGGTATGGGTGTATTTTTAAGGGCGTCGCGCGTGAAGGCACCTATAACCAGTGCCATCACCACAAACACCAACACTAAAATACCGGTTTCAAAATGCATGGTTGTGTCCCCACATCTATGAATAGCTGGCCTTTGTTAGACTATAGACACCAAACGCCATTTCGTCAGGTACTCGTGTTAACTTGTTCGTGGCAAAGTAATGACGTGGAATCAGCCTTGTAAAAATGTGGGCACACATTTCCGCTCGTGCACTTAATATGTGCGAAACGGTCAAAACAAAAAAGACCATAAAAAATATGTATATTTGTGACGTAATTCTCTAGAATGCGGGAGATATATTATTTAAACGCTTCACAAATTTAAATGGAATTAAGAAAAAATGGGTCTGGACACCGAGTTTATATATCAATGACTAGCAATTTATAGCGCTAGTTCGGCACGAATTTAGGTCATTGTCTTTGTCATCAAGCAAAGCAAATATAATAAGAAATCGGTAATACCATGGTACACAAAATATTTAAGAGGTTACTAATAACATTAGTAACCTCTTCTGCTGCTTTATCTATGGCCATGGACGCGCCTAATACAATTCAAGCAGCACAACTCACAAACTTATCTATGGATACGTTAGAGTTTGATGGCGAAAGCATTAACATCCCTATGGTGCTTACCGCATCTAGATTACGCCAATCTCAATTAGATGCCCCCGCATCGGTTACCGTTATAGAAAGTGACACTATTACTGCACTGGGCTTTAAAGATATTGAAGATATATTTCGCTTAGTACCTGGCATGTTAGTGGGCTATCACAGCGGTTTTGGTAACAAGACACCGTCAGTGAGTTATCACGGTACTCAAGCGGCTGAGCACCGACGGCTGCAAGTGTTAATTGATGGGCA
>JAPYOO010000340.1 GCA_029938135.1 Bermanella sp.
AACTCCCAAAAACTTGTCTTTGCTATTTCTTCTTTTTGTACTTTTAACACTCGCCCTTCGTGTAGGGTCGCCACCACCGAAATATCTTTAATGGTCACTGGCTCCACCGTAAGTGGATTGTGTTTAAGTATCGTTATATTGGCAAATTTACCCGGCTCTATTGACCCTATTTGATGTTCTAAATTCATAGAGTAAGCCGCATCTATGGTGACGGCACGTAACGCTTGTAGTGGGCTAATTTTTTGCTCTGGCGCCACCGTATTACCATTAAGCGTTAATCGGTTCACGGCGCACCACATTAAATATAAAGGACGCCCCGGCGCCATGGGCATATCTGAATGCAAAGAGTAAGACAAACTGGCAGCCTCTAAATCGCCTAGGCGAACCATGGATCGTGAACGCTCTGGACCCACACCCACTTTGGAATACATATCTGCCAGTGCCACTGGGTAATACGGGTTAACACTGACAATGGCACCCAGCTCTTTTATTTGGGCAACTTGGTCTAGGCGAGAATAACTAAAATGAACAATCACCGTTCGATGATCTTTACGTGGGTTACGCTGCATATTATCCTGCAGGGTATTTAACACTAAATCCAAACCCTCATCACCATTTTGGTGAACATGAATTTGATAACCCGCATCCCAATATTTGGCAAAGGCTTGCTTAAATAATGCAGGTTGCATTATCCACTCACCATGATGGCCATCTAAATAACCTTCGCTCATTTTCATTAACTGGCTAAACACTGCCCCATCGGAAAACAGTTTTACTTGCTTAGGATAAAAGCGGCTCATGCCCTGCCCCCAAGACAACATGTCTTGAGTGCTTTCTAGCAGAGTATCCATGTGTTCATTGGCCATGGTTTTACCATCGCTAATATAATCCATGTGAAACGGACTATCATCTGGGGAAAACACATGGTTTTGCATGATAGTTAATGACTTATTTACTAAACCACCAGGCTCTACCACTAGGGTGGTACCGGCATTATGCCAATATTTTTTCACCATTTTTAAGGAGTCTATGTATTGCTGGGGTTTAATAAGGTGCTTAAAAAGATTACCCGAAAGCGCCAACATGCCCGACTCCCAAAAGTGCCCCTGTGCTAAATTCGTTTGTGATTGTTGGTGAGCCGTTAATCCATCTATAAAATCTTGATCAATAGCAAACAACTCAAGTCCTTTACTGTTAATAATAAATTCATGACAAGAACGCTGCCAAATGGCAATGGGAATTTCTGAGCTTATTTCATCCAGCATCTGGCGCGTTAATTTACCATGCCATAATTCGTGATAACCCCAACTTAAAAAAAGCTCATCTTTATTTTCATGCCCTTGTACTAGAGTGTTAAGGCGATTTAAATATTCTGTTTGATTAGTGGCCTTAGGATATAGCTGATTGGGTAATTGCCAATCTTCAAATGAAATGACTTGGCTACCCAGAGTGAGTGCCGCCAACCAAGGATGGTCATGTTGGTTTATAAAACCGGGCAGGAAGACGTCTTGTTCAAACTGAGTATCAACTAATACGTTTTGAGATGCATATTGAAGTTTAATAGCCTCAAAATCCCCAACCGCGACAATTTTATCCCCTTTGACTGCCACCGAATTACCTTGCTGGGAAGACAGGCTGACTACTTCTTTGGCTTTAAATAAGGTAATAACATCAGCATTTGTTTGCGGGTCTTGGCAACCCAACAAACCGGCCAATAATAATGAGCTGGCCATGGATAAGAATAAACGCGACATGGGCATTTCTTGTTTTTATAAATGAGCCCAAATAATTAAAGAATTACGCTGTTTAGTCAATGTTAAATACGCCCCATAATAGTCCGTACAGGCCACGGCCCACATTAAAAATAATCACCCATAAACAAGAACGCCCCTCAATACAAACTATTGAGGGGCGTTAAAATACCTATTAGCTAAGTGAAGTCACAAATACTAGATACGATTAACCACCCGTACCATTGCTGCGGTTAGGCTGGCCACATCCTCATCACTGATCACAAAGGGTGGCAGTATATAAACCAACTTGCCAAAAGGCCGCACCCAAATACCCTCTTCCACAAACAGTGGCTGTACCGTAGGCATGTGCACTGGCTCGTGTAATTCAATCACCCCTATGCCCCCTAAAACACGAACATCCGCTACTTGTTTTAGCTTTTTAGCAGGCTCTAAGCCTTTAATAAGTTGCTGCTCTAAGTTTTTAACTTTTCCTTGCCAGTTATCATTTAACAATAAATCTAGGCTAGCATTGGCCACTGAGCAGGCGAGAGGGTTCGCCATAAACGTGGGCCCATGCATAAATACGCCGGCTTCTCCTTCGCAAATTCCGGTGGCTATTTTTTCACTGGTGATAGTAGCGGCTAAACTCATAAAGCCACCCGTAAGCGCCTTACCTACACATATTATATCAGGGCTGATGCCTGCGTATTCGCACGCAAACATTTTACCTGTGCGCCCAAAGCCGGTGGCTATTTCATCACAAATTAACAGTATGTTAAATTCTTCACACAACTCTTTCACACGCTTTAAATACAACGGGCTGTAAAAACGCATGCCGCCGGTACCCTGTACTATGGGCTCTATTATCATGGCGGCAATATTTTGATGTTTTTCCTCAAGGGTATTTTTTAAATCGCTTACATGGGATTCTTCAAATTCATCATTAAATAAACACTGGGGCGCCTCTACAAAGATTTGCTGAGCCAGTACTTCGTTAAACATGTGGTGCATGCCAGTACTAGGGTCGCTCACTGACATAGTGGCAAACGTATCACCGTGATAACCGTTTCTTACGGTGATTAATTTATTTTTTTGTTTTTGCCCTTGGCTAATCCAGTATTGAAAGGCCATTTTAATGGCCACTTCACAGGCCACCGAACCGCTGTCACTGATAAATACTTTCTCTAACCCTTCAGGGGTTATATCCACTAACGTTTTACATAAACGTACGGCTGGTTCATGGGTCAACCCACCAAACATTACATGGGCCATAGTATCTATTTGATCTTTTGCCGCCGCCTTCAATTTTGGATGGTTATAACCGTGCAATACCGACCACCAAGACGACATGCCATCTATTAATTCACGCCCATCTTTTAAGGTAAGACGAACCCCATCGGCACTTGCCACCGGAAAAGGGGCCAAAGGCATATTAAAGGCGGAATATGGGTGCCATACGTGTTTGCTGTCTAGCTCAAGTATTTGTTGTTCTGTTAACGTTTGGGGCATTTTGTGCACCTATAAAAATCATTGCACACATTCTAGCGATTATT
>JAPYOO010000066.1 GCA_029938135.1 Bermanella sp.
ACCATAGTATTTGATCCACTAGGCCATTGCAGGCTATTAAACCCTAGGTACTATGACGTAAACATTCGCCACCCGAGGCATGTATGGACATCAGTGCGCAAATTAATCAATTTTTAAAAAATGACTTTCCGCAAGTTCGATCCCAAGTGGAAAAAGTAGGTGAACGTTATTCACTTATTCGCCACCAAGTAATAGAGGCTGATTTACGCCCCGGCGGCACCGTTTCGGGGCCAACCTTATTTGCCATTGCAGACCTAGCTTTGTATGTGGCCATTTTAGGGGAAATAGGCATGCAGCCGTTAGCGGTCACGACTAACCTAAATATTAATTTTTTAAACAAACCACTGCCCGCTAAAGACTTATTAGGAGAGTGTCGTTTAATTAAAGTGGGAAAGAGTTTAATAATGGGGGATGTTTTTATTTACAGTGAAGGGCAAGAGCAACCGGTGGTACATGCCACAGGCACATATTCAATCCCGCCTAAACGTATTTAGAAAACGCTTAGGATCAGCGGTCTTTCATTAATTCTAGTTGCTTCTTAATTTGTTAGGAGCATGGCCTCGCCAGCGTTTAAAGGCGTGAAAAAAATTAGCGGTATCAGAATAGCCTAAGCGGTAAGAAATTTCTTCTAGGCTGAGTTGGGTATTTTGAATCAGCTCCACCGCCAATGTTTCCCGTACTTCGTCTAATAAACCTCTAAAAGACGTATCTTCTTGGCTCAGCATGCGGCGCAGGGTACGCAGCGAGACACTCATAGTGTCAGCAAGCCCCTGCATGCTAATGTTTTGATCAAGGTGGACTAATATGTAATTCCGTACGCGCCGCGCCGTACTGTCCTCTTTATGGCGACTGTCCAGTAAATCCTGGCACTGAGCCATCAGTATTTTACGGCTGCCTTCGTTGGCACTGGGTAACGGCAGATCGAGTAATTCCCGTTTAAATAATACGCCATTCTTGGCTTGATTAAACTTGGGTGTTATGCCAAATAAATTATGATAGATGTCAGGCTCAAGCGACGGTCCCCAGTCAAAGTGAATTTCCTTTATGGGCATGACGGGACTAAATAATTCACGATGAATATTGATCATGGCTGAAGCATCTCGCTCCATCACAAATTGGCGTAACTCATTAGATAAGTGATCACAGCTGACTTGTAAAAAAGCGAACTCTTGATCTTCATGAAGACTGAAGGTGCTAAAGGCAAAGGTAAGTGCTTGGTAATTGAGTCCGACCTCAATGGCGCTGCGTAAATTGGCGCTGGTGGCCAATGCAAAACCCCATATTCCGTAGCTGGTAAGATGATAATGTTGCCCCAGTTCAAGGGCGAGCTGACCACTAGTATCTAACTTTTCTAGGTTTTCAATAAGTACCAATTCCTGATGTGTTTGAATAACTGCATTGGCATCCCTTATTAGCTCTTGGCTGATACCGGTGTTTTGCAAACATTCTTGTGCCGTAAAACCTTTTTCAAGCGCTAGGTTCAGCATAAGAATGGCACTGCCAATGGGTCGTGTTTCAGTCATCTAGTTCAATTATTGATGGGTTTAGGTGTAATGGCTTAAGTTTAGAGTGCTTGGCCGAAAATCACAATGAAGTTGTCCCCCCATACCCTACCCTTAACCGTCAATACCCATAACAATGGCTTTATAAAATATAAAAAGAGGTAGGGTTATGGAAAAGCTGCAAGGTGAAAATGAGGGTGCTCTCAACCAAGATATCATTCACAAAGATGTGGTCATCATAGGCACCGGCTTTGGTGGTCTGGGCATGGGCATTAAGCTTAAGCAAAGCGGCAATGACGACTTTGTTATTTTAGAGAAGGGCAAAGGGTCGGGCGGTTGCTGGCGTGAGAACAGTTACCCAGGTGCCGCCTGCGATGTGCCGTCATTGTTATATTCATTTTCATTTGAGCCTAAACACGACTGGTCAAGAGCATTTGCCCCACAAAAAGAAATAGAGGGTTATTTAAAACACTGCGAAAAAAAGTATCAGTTAAGCTCTCATATACATTTTAATAGTGAAGTGGCCAGCGCCCAGTTTAATGAATCACTTGGACGTTGGTTGCTCACCACTATCAGCGGTAAAAAGATCAGTGCCCGCATTTTTGTATCAGCCTGTGGGCAACTAAGCCTGCCGGCTATGCCCAAAATTGCCGGCATGGAAAACTTTAACGGTAAAGTAATGCACTCAGCCCACTGGGATCATGATTTCAGTTTGGCCAATAAAAGCGTCGCGGTGATTGGAACCGGTGCCAGTGCCATTCAATTTGTTCCCGAGGTGGCTAAACAGGTTAAAAGCTTACATGTGCTGCAACGCAGTGCGCCTTATATATTGCCAAAACCTGACCGTGCCTATTCAGCATTTGAGCAGTCACTTTTAAAAATCATACCGGGTTTTCAAAAATTAAGACGCTTAGGTGTATATGTACAATATGAAGCCCGAGTATTGGGATTCAGCAGTTTACAATTCATTATGAATCACGCCAAAAAACAATGTGCCAGCTTTTTAAAGAAAACCATTAGCGACCCAGTATTACGAGAAAAGCTCACACCCAATTACAGTATGGGTTGCAAACGCATTCTAATTTCAAATAACTACTTAGCGACCTTTAACCAAGACCATGTATCACTGGAAACAGGTGCTATTGAGAAAATAAAAGAAAACGGCATTGTATTAAAAGACGGTCGCACCCTAGAGGTCGACACGATTATTTACGGCACCGGGTTTAAAGCCACTGAGTTTTTAACGCCCATGACGGTTACCGGATTACAAGGAAAGGCCCTTAACGATGAATGGAAAAAGGGAGCAGAAGCATATTTAGGCATTACCGTTAAAGATTTTCCTAATTTTTTCATGTTGTATGGCCCTAATACAAACCTGGGGCATAACTCTATTGTTTACATGTTGGAAAGCCAGATTCGTTATACCTTAAAAGCCATTAAGGCCCTCAACGAAGCGCCTAAGGTTAAATACTTGAATATCCGTGAGGCCAAACAGTCGGTGTTTAACGATCACTTGCAAAGAAAATTAAAAAACACGGTTTGGCAAAAAGGCTGCGGAAGTTGGTATATCAATGATGAAGGTAAAAATACAGTGAATTGGCCAGACTTTACCTTTAAGTATCGCCATAAAACTCGCGCTATTAATCTTAAAGATTACCATCTAGTGAAAAAAGCTAGCTGAGGATATGTACATGAGTGAAAAAATAAAAATTAAAATATTAACAGGCTTAATTCGCACATTGGTTAAGCCCGTATTTGGCCCCCCATGGCCCTATTTTATCCAGCGAGCTTGGCTGGATTTTATGGCGGTGATTAATATAAAACCAAAATATACCCAGGTATCGTCTGTGAATATGAACGGCGTGCCTGCCCAAAAGGTGCTTAATACGCAAAATAGGGGTGAGCGTAAAACGGTAATTTTATATTTACATGGCGGTGCCTATTGCATTGGATCAACAAAAACCCATGGCGGCTTAACCGCAAACTTGGCTAAAAAATGCAGCGCTGAGGTGTATGTACCCATATATCGTTTGGCCCCCGAGCACGCTTTTCCCTGTGCCATTGATGATAGTGTTCAATGTTACCAATGGTTATTGGCGCAGGGTATTGATGCATGCGATATCTTCATTGCGGGTGACAGTGCAGGGGCAGGTCTGGTCATGGCGGCAGCGCTTAAAATAAAAGAAAATAAATTAGCAAAGCCCGCAGGTTTAATTTTATTGTCGCCCTGGGTTGATTTAACCTTAGCAAATATGACGCGTGTGCATGATCGAATCGATCCGTTACTTAGGTGGAATAATCTTAAGGCTGCAAGTGAGGTGTACCTAAAGGGTGTAGAGCCTAGTAATCCGTTGGCATCAGCAATCTTTGCTGATCTTTCAGGTTTGCCTGCCATGTTGATTCAAGTGGGCAGTGAGGAAATTTTATTAGCAGATGCCCGTAATTTATACGAGCAGGCAAAAAAATGTGAAGTGGATGTAAGCTTTAATATTTTTCAAGGCGGTTGGCACGTATTTCAATTGCAGGCTGGCATTTTAGGCATGGCCAATGATGCCTTAGACGAAATTTCAATATTTACTGACAACGTCACCAATAGCCAATTAGATAAACACAAGGATTTAGCATGAAGTCGATCATAATTACCGGAGCGGCCTCTGGCATAGGTGAGGCGGTGGCTAACTTGATGCTTAAAGATGGCTGGCAAGTAGGGTTGTTTGATGTAAATGCACAGCCGTTAATGGCATTGCAGGAAAAATGGGGAAAGCAACAGTGTCACGTTCAGGTTGTGAGCGTCAGTGATATATCAGCGTTGACGGCAGCGTTTAAAGCTTTTTTTGATCACGCCGGGAAAATTGACGTATTATTTAATTGCGCAGGTATTTTAGAGTTTGGCCATTTTGAAGAAGTTTCACTTGAGCGTCATCATCAAATACTGGCAGTGAACAATTTGGGTGTGATGAATGGCTGCCATTTAGCGTTTCCTTATTTAAAAAACCAAGCACGTTCGCGTATTATTAACATGTCTTCAGCATCCTCTTTATACGGTGTACCTGGTTTAGCCAGCTATGCGGCAAGTAAGGCATGGGTAAAGTCGTTAACCGAATCGTTAAATATTGAGTGGGCAAGATTTGGCATTCATGTCATGGATGTTGAACCGCCTTTTGTGAATACCAGTATGGTGGCGGGTAACGATGCACAGGTGATGGATAAAATGGGGGTTAACTTATCCGCACAAGACATCGCACTTAAAGTGAAAAAAAGCTTAACATCAAGTAAAATTCATATGCGGGTATCGTTCATGTACAAGCTTCAGTATTTTTTTAATGCCATAAGCATTACGCCGCTGCGTAAGCTTGGGATGAAATACATGACAGGATATTAAGGAAAAATCTTAAGGTTCCGCTTAGTGCTCTTTAAGCTCTTTTCTATAGTCGCTGGGGCTGATGCCGGTCCAGCGTTTAAAGCTACGTGAGAAACTACTAGAATCTAAAAAGCCTAATTGATAAGTAATAGTAGTAATGGAAATATCGGTCTGGCGAATATACTGCAAGGCCAAACTCTTGCGAGTGTCATCTAAAATGGTTTTATAACTGGTATCCAGCTCATTTAGCTTTCGGTGCAAACTGCGGCTGGTAGTGCCTAGCATATCCGCCACTTTTTCTCTGGATGGTTCACCCTTGGGCATTAATTCTATTAAGGCGTTATACACCCCAGCCACCACGTCATTTTTGTTAAAGCGCGTCATGTATTGGGCCAGAACTTGCTCATTAATGCGCACTAATTCAGCATTGCCCGAAGGAATCACCTGGTCGACCAATTGGCGATTAAAACATACAGTGTTTTCATCGCTGTTGAAGGTGATGGGGCTATTATATATTTTTTCATGACGAGAAGTGTTCTTGGGAGTAGGGCGCTTTAATTTGCTCCACAAAATAAAGTCGGGGTGGTGATGCAAGGCTTGTCGCGCGTCTTTAACCATTAAACCAATGAAAGCATCCAGAGCATGATGACTAAGCTCAATGGTATTGGGCACATTAATAAGACTGACTATCACTCTGTCATCTTTATCTTCCACTTCTAAGGTCACAGCGGTGCTCACCACATTGGAAAACTTTACGATACGCTCCAAACTTTCACGAATGGTGCTGCTGGCCTGATTGGCATAAGTGAGGGCATGAAAACTGGTGGGGCTGACATATTTAATGACTTCAAGGCCAATGCAATCATCTGTGGATATTTGTTCAGCCAAAGTCCAAAGGTGGGTCATTTTTTCAATAGGTATACGTTGATTGGCGTCTTCAATGACGTTTATATCGATACCCACTTCACGCAAGATATCTTCACCTTTACGAAAAGGTTTAAGCGCGCTTAATATGGGCATTACCCATGTAGCGATAGTGGTATGGACATTCTCAGACATGCAACGAGCTCGTATTATTATTAGCGCTTAGTAGCTGTCCCCAGCTAGAGATCCTAGGGTAACTAGACAATAACAGATGCGGCCCAGCTTGTCCTATTTGGCTGATAACTTGTCCCTTTGAGTGCTGAATATCTAGGGGGGGGATTCTATTATAGTAATTATTCAGGGTCAGTGACCCGTACCCCACAAGCCGCTAGTGTGTTGCTGTGGACAATAATAATTACAAGGGTTGCACATGAAAATTTATCAATGTCTCTCAACACTCACCATCAGTCTGTCTCTATTGGCGTGTAGTCCTACTAACGATTTTCAAGCGCCTAGCAGTACTTCCCAGTACACGGTTCATCCTACCTTACACGCCCACAGTCAAGAATTTGAAAAGCGTGTCTATCCATTGGCCAAGGATGTATATATCGCCGTGGGTTATGGGCTTGCCAACTCTATTATGATTGAAGGGGATGACGGTATTGTCATTGTTGATGTAATGGAGAGCTTAGAAAACGCGCAAGCCGTAATGAAAGAGTTCCGCAAGATTACGTCCAAGCCGGTGAAAGCACTTATTTATACTCACAACCATGCAGATCATATTTTAGGCGGGCGTGGTTTTGTGCCAGAGGGTGAGGTGGATATTTATGCACACGAATCCACTAACTATTACATTGACCGTATCATCAACCAAATTAGACCCATCATCAGCAGTCGTAGTATGCGTATGTTTGGTAATTTATTGCCCAAAGGGGAGGAAGGCTTAGTAAATCTAGGCGTGGGCCCACAGCTTGATGCGGGTCAAGGCGGAGGCACTCCCACGCTGTTGCGTCCCAATAAAACCTACAGCGACACATTGGATCTAGAAATCGCCGGCATTAAGATTCAACTTATCCATGCCCCAGGTGAAACCAACGATCAAACCATAGTGTGGTTGCCCGAGCAAAAAGTATTGATGCCCGGCGATACTGTTTATAAAGCCTTCCCCAACCTGTATACCATTCGCGGCACACTGTATCGCGATGTAATGGACTGGGTACGCAGTCTAGATAAAATGCGCGCCTTAAATCCTCAGTTTATTGCCCCCGGCCACACTAAACCCATAGTTGGCCAACAAAAAATTCAAGATATTTTAACCCACTACCGTGATGCTATTCAGTACGTACATGATCAAACCTTGTATGGCATGAATAAGGGTTTAACCCCTGACCAATTAGTGGAAACAGTAAAACTGCCAGCGCATTTAAAAGACCACCCCTATCTACAAGAACTATATGGCACGGTGGAGTGGGGTGTACGCGGTATTTTTAGTGGATATTTAGGCTGGTTTAGTGGCGATACCGCCAGTTTGTCCACCGTCACGATTAAGCAACGTGCACAAAATTTAGTAAAGCTGGCCGGGGGTATTGATGCCTTTAAATTGCAAGTCAGCAACGCCATGAACGAAAAAGATTATAAATGGGCGGCAGAATTGGTGACCCATTTACTGGTGATGACTCCAGATGATGAATCTTTAAAAAATATCAAAGCCGCAGCTTTGCGTAAATTAGGTTTCAATAGCATTAGCCCCAATGGCCGAAATTTTTATCTTACTCAAGCTCTGGAGCTAGAGGGGCGTGCGGTAATGGAAAAAGAAGAAGTCACTGATGCCTCGGTTGCGTTGGCTAAAACGTTTCCTGTAAAAAACTTTATTTCAGCCATGCCCACCTTACTGGTGCCCGAACGTAGTCAGGGCATGTTTAAAACCATGAGTTGGAATTTTCCCGATGTAAATAAATCTTACACCTTAGAAGTACGCTCGGGGGTGGCTGAATTTAGAGAAGGGTTAGACGTACACGCGGATGTTAAGTTAGAAGTCAATAAAGATGATTGGATAGAAATAATCCTTGGTCAAAAAAGTTTTCCACTGGCCCTCGCCACCGGTACTGTGTCTCTTGATGGCGGCATCAAGAAGTTGCCTGAATTAAGTAGCTTCTTTGCCATGTTCGACTTGCCAAATCAATAATAAAATAGTCCAGTTAAATTTAACAGGGTGATTGTAATGTTAAATAATCTAAAAAAATATTATCAAGAGCCCTTACTGCATTTTTTGGTGATAGGGGTGATGCTGTACTCACTAGTGGATACATTTAGTGAGGCGCCATCGCGTGATAATTATGCCATTGATATCAATTCATCGGTCATGGTGAGGTTTTTACAGTTTCAAAATAAAGCCTTTAATTCACAATTAGCCCAACAAAAGTGGCAAGGGTTAAACGAAACGCAAAAGCAAAGCTTAGTGACGGATTATATTCGTGAAGAGGTCATGTACCGCGAAGCGCTTAATATGGGCTTGGATTCAGACGATCAAATCATCCGTAGGCGCCTTATTCAAAAAATTGAATTTATCAATACCGGGTTTACTTCGCTCACAGATGGCATTGATGAAAAAGTGTTAAGTCGCTACTTTAATGAAAATACTAGTAACTACCTAATTGATGGGTCCATGACATTTAGCCATGTGTTTTTTGATAAAAACCTAGACCAAAATAAAGAGGCAGCACAAGAGCAAGCACAGAATATGTTAGTGCAGTTAAATCAGCAATCTGTGCCGTTTGAACAGGCTTCGCAGTTTGGGAAAAGATTCTTTTTTCATCGTAATTATGTGGATAGAACCCAAAATTTTGTGGCCAGCCACTTCGGTTCAGGTTTTAGTCAAAAAGTCTTTACCCTTAAACCCAGTAGTACTTGGTACGGCCCCATTCAATCTAAGTACGGTTCACACTTAGTAATGGTTAAAAAAAACCAGCCTGAAAGAAACCCTAATTTAGACGAAGTGGCACCGCAGGTTTTACAAGACCTGCAACGTGTTAAGCAAAGTGAGCTTAAAACGGCGTCACTTAATAACATGATAAATAAGTACCGTATTAATAACGCACTTGAATTAAACGACAGCAATATGGGTGAACATCATGCCAGTATTGATTAAGTTACTATTCTCGCTACTGTTACTGGTTGTGCACGCTCAAAGTGTGGCCCATGAAGGCCGTCCTGTTTATATACAAGTGAATGAACAGGGACAAGGGGTAGTTGATGTGCGCTGGAAAATCCCTCCTGTTATGGCTAAGGGTCAAGAGCCTTTTATTGCCCTGCAAGGAAATGATTGTCAACGTATTAACCCTAGTACTAATCGTTTGCTCAACACGTTAAACGGCCATAACCAATACCAGTGTCCTATCAATAACAATGAAAGCAATAACAATAATAGCCATAACACAATGCGTATTGTATTGACCTATCCAGACAATAATCCGGTGTTATCAAGCTTAATAAACTTTCAAAAACGTGATGGTTTTTCCTATAGCTTATTTAATGGCCCCGACACCTTATCGATTCAGTTACCTGAAAAAATGACGTTTATAGGCGTCGCCAAGCAATACATACAGGGTGGTTTTTTACACATACTGTCAGGATTTGATCACCTTTTGTTTGTTTTATGTTTAATGCAAATAGCGCTAGGCAAACGTAACCTTGTTTTAACCATTACCGGTTTCACCCTTGGACATTCAATCACACTGGGTTTAGCCAGTCTTGGGTTGGTCAATGTGCATATTAATGTGGTGGAGGTGTTAATCGCGTTAAGCATCGTATTGTTAATCGTAGAGATAACGAAGGTGGCTCTTGGGCGCCCCTCACAAAGCTTAATTTGGCGTTACCCTGCAATTGTCTCGTTGGGATTTGGTTTGTTGCATGGTTTTGGTTTTGCCAGTGCCTTAGGAGAGTTAGGCCTGCCCGCAAACATGAAAATATCCGCCTTGGCATTTTTTAACGTAGGGGTTGAGCTGGGGCAACTGGCCTTTATTGCCAGCGTACTAGGGCTCATTAGCTTAATGTCTTATTTGTATGCCCGTGTCTTTAATCAAGTATTTACCCCAAATAAATTGAACACACCTGAAGGTCATAACCATTTCCCTATGATTATTTTATACGCCATAGGCTCATTAAGCTGTTACTGGTTTATAGATAGAAGCCTAAATTTATTCATATAAAACATAAAAATAATAGGAGTATGGTCGTGGCAGAGTTTCTAATGATGACATCACAATTGTCGCCATTTTCATTAAAGATTCAATCGTGTTTGGCGTTTACTGGACACAGTTATGTGAGTTTACCGGCACATGGTGGAAAACTTAAAAATAGCGTACAAGCGATTAAGGTCGAAATCGCCAAGCGCCGCGGAACAATATACAAATACCCAAAAATGACGGCCTTGGATGAATACCCAGGGGTGCCATATTTAATTGAACCCAGCGGACGAGTGCAATATGACTCGTCCGGTATCTCTAAATGGCTAGATACTCAGACAAGCCCGCTTCAAAACCGTAAATTATGGCCACAGACACCTAAGCTGGCTTTTATTGCGCAGCTAATTGATGAAGCCATGGACGATTTTGCCATTAACATTGCGCACCATATGCGCTGGTTACACAGTGCTCAAAGCAATGATGCCGGCAAGCGACTCTTTAAAGAATTTTGTGGCTTTCCTTTATTCTCATTTAAAAAAGATTTTCCCCGTTGGTTCAGCAAACGCCAAGTGATGCGCCTGCCTTATTTATTAGGCATGCCGGCCCAAGATTTTAAGCAGGATGGTCCAAGTTACTTAAAGGCTCCTATAAAAGAGGGTTGGCCGCAAACTCATGATTTGTTGGATCATTGTTGGAGTGAATACATATTGGCCCTAGAAAATGTGCTTAGCCAGCAAGCGTATTTATTGGGTGACACCTTCACCATAGCCGATGCCAGTGTTTATGGCATGTTTGGAATCTTGTTAGATGATCCCGCCGCCGACCAAGATATGTTTAAACGCACACCGACACTTCATCGTTGGTTAAGCAATATTAAAAACAATCAACATGTAAAAGATATGGGTAGGGGAAATTTAAAGTTGAGTGATGCACTCAAGCCATTACTCAAAATTATGTTAAATACGTTTGTGCCTTTCATGCAACAAAACGAAGCGGCCTATAAATTACATGTTGCCAAGGGCGAGACCTTATTTAATGAAGCGGCCTTGCGTGAAAATAAAGCGTTATACACCTCGGAGTTATTAGGGCACCCGTACAAAGCCGTTAGTAAAACGTTTACGGTACAAGTATGGCGCGATTTATTGCAAACATGGCAGGCATTGCCAGATTCCAGCAATAAAGATTTAAATAAGTACCTCACCGATTTTAAGCACTTTAGTTTTAACCCAAATAACCATGTGTATATTAATGATTCACAGGCTGAATTAGCCGTTACTGCCCAATAACCTTTAGGAGAGTGAAATGAAAAAAATAAAATTCACACTGACGTTAATATTATTCATGGCAAGCCGTGTAGCCACTGCAGTAGAGGCTACAAATAATGATGCCAACACCAATCTGTACTGGGGAGACACCCATTTACATACGTCATATTCGTTTGATGCTTTTTTAAATAAAAACCAGTCGGCTGATCCCGACACGGCCTATCGCTGGGCAAAGGGCCTGCCTGTTATTCACCCTTATACGCGAGCGCGTGTACAAATTAAACGGCCGCTAGATTTCTTAGTGGTATCTGATCACGCAGAAGGCATGGGCGTAATAAGAGCGATTACAACTGAAACCGAAGAATATGGTGATGAAGGTTTTCTAAAAAGTATTGTACGCTGGTGTACTGTGCAATTTATTCGTTTTGTTTATGATGGCGGCGAAGGCGATGGTTTGTCATTGTTTAATGAAGTCTTACCTGAAAAAGCCCAATTTCCAGGTACCGATCCGGTAAAAGACCCTGCTAATGTTATGTATGATAACTTAGGCAATATGATCCCCACTGAAGTTACGGCCTGGGGAGAAATTGTAGATGCGGCCGAGCGTCATAATCAACCGGGTAAATTCACCGCGTTCATGGGCTGGGAGTGGAGCTCAATCCCTACTGGTGCCAACTTACACCGAGTGGTTATTTCCCCTGATGGCAGTGATAAAGCCAAACAATACATTCCATTTGGGTCCGATCAAAGTCAGTACCCAGAAGACTTGTGGGCTTGGTTAGATAAAACCAGCAAAGAAACGGGCAGTGAATTTATTGCCATTCCCCATAATTCCAACGTGAGCAAAGGGTACATGTTTCCGGAGGTGACGTTAAAGGGGCAGCCGATTACCGTGAACTACGCGCAAACCCGTATGATGTGGGAGCCTGTGGTGGAAGTAACCCAAATTAAAGGCGACAGCGAAACCCATCCTGAAGTCTCTCCTAATGATGAATTTGCCGACTTTGAAAGTTATGGCTTTTATTTGCAAAAAACACCGGAAGAGCCCAAGTTTAGTAAAGGAGATTATGTTCGTTCAGGGTTAAAACGTGGTTTAGAAATTGAAGAAAAAATTGGTGTAAACCCTTATAAGTTTGGTGTGATTGGCAGTACTGATTCACATACCGGTTTAGCCTCTGCCGAAGAGGATAATTTTTGGGGTAAGTTTGCCCATGACTCCACCCCAGATACTAAACGTAAAGGTATCATCGGTGGCACTAAGGCCTCGGGCTGGAATATGTCAGCCGGTGGATTAGCGGCAGTGTGGAGTGATGATAATACACGCCAAAGTATTTACTCAGCGTTTAAGCGTCGTGAAGTATATGCCACCACCGGTCCGCGTATTCAGGTGCGTATGTTTGGCGGTTGGGGGTTTGATAAAAAAGCCCTTGATAGCGAAAACATGGCGCAATACGGTTACAAACAAGGGGTACCCATGGGCGGGGACTTAACGGGTACTGTGGATAAAAATAGTAAAATTCAATTTTTAATTCGTGCTACTAAGGATCCAATCGGCGCGAACCTTGATCGTGTGCAGGTGGTGAAGGGCTGGTTAGATAATAAGGGTGTGAGCCATGAAAAAGTATTTAACGTGGTTTGGTCGGGCGACCGCGCCCTTCATAATGAAAAATTAGCGCCAATTGGTGACACGGTAAGCCGTGTGGATGGATCGGTTAAAAACACCATTGGCAGCACCGAATTATCCACCATCTGGATAGACCCAAGCTTTAATGACAAACAGCGAGCGTTTTATTATGTGCGGGTATTGCAAATCCCCACTGCGCGCCATTCTTTGTATGATGCTATTGCTTTACAAGTAGAGGCGCCCAGTGAAGGGCCTGATGTGATTCAAGAGCGAGCCTATACTTCAGCCATTTGGTATACACCGTAGTCGTTCAAGAAGCGTAAACGCACTTTAAACTATGCATGCCCAATATTCCCTTATGGGCATGCATAATTTACAAATACGTCTGTGTTAATTCGTCAACTAAGCCTTGTGCTAACTTTAAATTTTGTTTGTTCAGCGAAAAATCAAAACCTATATTGCCCATCCAACCTCCACCAAACGATAAAGACATAATGGTAAAGGCGACTTTACCACGTGATTCTGTCGGGGCATTGGGTATATGTTTGGCCAACTCACTGTCCACACCTAGCAGAAATGAATCGTAAATAGATTTAACCGCGCCTCGCACCAACTCATCATGCAAGCTCACGCCTAATAAAGAGGCCACCATTTTGGTGCTGGGTAATTGATTAAAGGCTTCACTAAAAAGGTATTTTAATCCAGCCTGTATACGCTCGGTGGATTCTAACTCATCCACAAAGGAAAACGCTTTTTGATTAAAGCTTTCTACGATCCTAGCAACAGCCATTGTCATTAGCGCTTCGCGATTGCCAATGTAATGACCAATCATACGCCGCGCCAATCCAGCTTGTTCGGCCACGTTATCTAACGTGGTGCCTTGAAAACCACGGGTTTCTAAGCAGTATTCATATGCATCTAAAATTTGTGTGATGCGCTCATTTTTAAGACTGGCTCGACCCACGACTATCCCTCGATTTTAATACACATGCTTAATAATGCGCTATTTTCCTATAGCCAAGGGCAGATGGCAAATACTTTCCCGTATTTGGGAATCTATATTGAAGTTTTGATCATCTCGTGTAAAGTATTATTAGTTTCCCTTAAGTGGGAATTTATAAAAACTGCATTTACTACCAATAATAAAAAGGCAAACGTATGGGCACGTCACACACATTTCGCATTAAAGGGGAAAAACCCGCCGGCTTAACGATTCATCGTGACGAACAGGGCACGCCTCATATCCATAGCGATGAATTTGCAGGGTGTATGTGGGGAGTGGGTTACTGCCATGGCATAGATCGCACTACGCAGCTGTTAATGATGCGTATATTAGGTAAAGGCAGATTATGTGAACTACTGGATGACAGCCCTGAGTCCCTAGAAATAGATACCTTCTTTAGGCGTGCTAATTGGCATAACAATTTAGATCAACAGGTGGCGCTTTTAGATGAAACCACCCGTGCTCTTTGCCAGTCTTATTGTGATGGCGTAAATGCAGGGTTAACGGCAAAAAAAATATATGCGTTAAAATTACTGGGTTATAAAGCCGAACCCTGGACCATTGGGGATATTATTTTAGTCAGCCGAATGGCGGGTTATTTAACGCTTTCACAGTCTCAGGCCGAGGTGGAGCGGTTTTTCGTAGAATTGGTGCAAGCCGATGTAGACCTAGATAAATTAGCCGAATTATTTCCATTTAATAAAGAGACGTTAGACGTTGCCAACATCAAAAGTATTATCTTGGGTGAGCGTATTGTGGCCAGTGACGTACTGTGGAATAAAACCATGCCGCGCATGATGGCCTCTAATAATTGGGTGGTGGCGGGCAAAAAAACCAAATCCGGAGCTGCCATAATGGCCAACGATCCACACCTAGAAGTGAACCGTTTGCCCAACGTGTGGTATGAACAAGCGATTACATGGGGAAGCGCGGGCGCTGACACAAGTGGTTACATGTTAGGCATGGGCATGCCCGGATTACCTGGGGTCATTGTGGGGCGTAACAAAGACGTGGCTTGGGGAGCGACTTACACGTTTATGGATACCGTAGACAGTTGGATCGAAGACTGCAAAGACGGCACCTTTAGACGAGGCGAGTCTTGGCAAAAATTTAAGCCACGCCAAGAAATCATTAAACGTAAAAATAACGCCGATGCACACGTCACTTTTTATGAAAACATGCATGGGGTATTAGACGGTAACCCAAATGTAACCGGAAAATATTTAGCGAGCAAATGGTCGTTAGAGGAATCGGGTGCCCAGTCACTGATGGCCAGCATGAAAATGGGCGATGTAAAAGAATGCAGCCAAGCGATGGAGCACTTAGGGGCGGTAGAGTCTGCTTGGAGTTGGGTCATGGCTGATACTCAAGATAATATTGCGCTGCAGATGTCTGGATTAATGCCCAAAAGAGTCGCCCACTGGAATGGGTTTACCCCAGCCCCAGGTTGGGATGAATCGTACGACTGGCAAGGCATAGTGGATTTTCATGAGCTGCCCAAAAGTTTAAATCCAAAAGAAGGTTACATCGTCACCGCCAACAATGATTTAAATCATTTAGCCCATGTATCACCTATTAATATGCCCATGGGCGATTACCGAGCTAAACGAATTGAACAAGTATTAAGTGAACATGACCAGCACAGTATTGAAAGCACCAAAATTCAACACGGTGATGTGTACTCACGGCAGGCAAAAATATTTTTAGCCGTTTTATTGCCACTGCTTAAGCAAAATAATATTGAATCTACAATGTTGGCAACTTTAACGCAGTGGGATTTAAAATATGATGTAGATTCAAAAGGCGCAGTATTGTTTGAACAGTTTTATGAAGCCTTAAGGCTGCAAGTATTTGGTCATTCGGGTTTAGGGGAAGACGTGGTTAAACACTTAACCGAACAAACCGGAATATTTATAGATTTTTATCGTAACTTTGACCTTGTTATGTTGAATGAAAATTCAAGCTGGTACCAAGAGCAAAGCCGAGACCAAGCCTTTATAAGTGCCTTTAATAAATTAGTGCCGCCAGAGAATACTACCTGGGGAGAGAAAAACAGCGTTGTTTTTACCAATATGTTGTTTCAAGGAAAGTTGCCCTCTTTTTTAGGCTTCGACTCCAAACCTATTCCATTACGAGGAGGCCGAGCGACACCTCATCAAGGGCAAATTTACCAAAGTGCTGGGCGCCAAACCAGCTTTGCACCTTCTATTCGCTTAATTGCTCAGATGGATCAAGGAGATTTGCACACCAGTTTGGCCGGTGGCCCCAGTGATAACCGTTTTTCAAGGTGGTACACATCAGGGCTGCAACAGTGGATAGATGGGGAATATAAATCATTGCAGCCATAGTTTTGGCCCTTAAGTTTTAGGCAATAAAAAGGGCAAGTCAGCTATGCTGCTTGCCCTTTAACGTTATGTAAGCTTAGCGTTTTCCGCTGCGCCGTATGGCCGACGTAGAAAAGTCTTTACGTTTAACCTGTAAGCCAAATTTAAAGGCGTTACGTTCTTCACTATTAAGTTCTACCATGTAGCGTCCAGAACTTAAATCGTAATTGGTAATCGACACATACCAAAGGGCGTTCACATTCACAAACTGCATAGCGTGCCCTTCCGATACACGCCATAATTCACCGCGGCTGTCGTAATGATCAGCAACCGAAATCTGCCAAGAGTCTTCGTCTAGGTACAAGTCTCGGCGGCTATAAATATGGCGAGCCCCTTCTTTTAGTGTGGCGGTGATATGCCACACACGATGCAATTCGTAGCGGGTATAGTCTTGGTTAATGTGTCCGGCGGTGATGATGTCATCGTACTTAGAATTTTTATCCATTAGTTTGTAGGCGTTATAAGGAATATAGATTTCCTTTTTACCCACTAACTTCCAATCGTAGCGATTAGGTGCTCCGTTATACATGTCTACTTGGTCTGAGGTACGCATGCCTTCCGTGTTAGGGGCGTCGTAGGCCACTTGTGGAGCGCGACGCACACGACGTTGGCCAGCGTTGTATTGCCATGCTTTGCGGGGTTCACTTATTTGGTCAATGGTTTCATGTACCAGTAACACATTACCGGTTAAGCGGGCCGGAGCCTTAGTAGCTGAGGTGTAATAAAATAAAATGTTTTTATCTTCTTCAGCGTCGTAACCGCCTTTTAAGTATTGTGGTGGGGTAAATTGTGCCCGAATTTTTTGGGCAGTGAAGGAGCCATCCCGTTGCACAGGCACCTGCGCGCGGTTTATCTGTACGCTGCCACCACGGTAACGAGTAACGTGATTCCAAATTACCTCTAAGCCATTTTGTGGGATGGCAAACGGCACGGTTTCATCAAAATTATTTAAGCCATTCCCCCCAGCCAACAGCTCTGCCGTGGTGGCGTTCATTTTGGCCTTCTTTAATATGAAATCTGGATATTTGGCCGTACGGTGACTTTTATACACTGGCATCGTGTAGGTTTTAGGGTATTTAGCAAACATGGCTTGCTGGCCCACGGTAAGGTTCGCTTTGTATTGCGCTAGATTACCGGGATTAATTACAAATAAAGGCTTTTCGTCGGCGAATACATTTTTGTAGGGGTCGGCGCCTTTGTCTTGCGGCAGGCCACCAGTATAAGCGGGAATAGTGCCGGCAGCATTGCCCGATGTCTGCGCGCCCACAACCGTTAATTCCCCCCCTAACTTGGCCGCTTCATCGGAGTTAACCTTGGCCATGGCTAAGCCGCTGCACAGGCTTAACGCCAATAGACTTGTTGAAACCCTCAATGCTTTCATGTTTCTTCCTTTATAGGTACTGATATTGATGGTCTTGTACCTCGTACTGCTCCATCGCGCTGAAACTACAGCTATCACTACTAATCATAGTTACTAATAAGGTTTAGCTGAATTCTCAGGTAATGCAAAGTACTGAGTGGGCCATTAACCCGTAAAGTGCTGATCATTTTAGTAAGTCATTTCTAACATTTTGGCCCTACCATCTTTGGGCATAATGAGCGATATTCTGTGTAACTATTTTTATGCAAATTAAGGGGATATAAGTGGACTTAACGCTTACCCAAGAACAAGTGATGATTCAAGATACCGCCCGCCAATTTGCACAAAGCGAATTGCTGAATAATGCCGCGGCGTTGGACCAACATAAGGGCCGTGAGTTATTTTTAAGCAACCTAAAACAACTGGCGCAGTTGGGTTACATGGGGCTCAACGTCAACGCTGAATTTGGCGGCACACAAGCCGGCGTGGTGGCGTTTAGTTGTGCCATTACCGAACTTGCAAAAGGCTGTGCGTCTACCGCCGTGACCACATCGGTTACCAACATGGTGGCCGAAGTGATTCAAGCGGTGGGCAGTGATGAACAAAAGAATAAATATCTTACCAAAATTTGCAGTGGCGAATATTTCGCCGCCGGATTTTGTTTAACCGAAAGTGGTGCCGGTTCTGACCCATCCGCCATGAAAACCAAGGCGGTAAAAAAAGGCGATAACTGGGTATTGAATGGCAGTAAAATATTTATTACCAGTGCCGAATACGCCGGATTATTTATTGTGTGGGCAGTAACCAACCCCGACGCGCCAAGAGGCAAAGGCATATCGTGTTTCTTAGTAGAGGCCAATACTCCAGGCATTCATATAGGGAAAAACGAAGAAAAAATGGGACAGCGTGGTTCGGCCACCAATACGGTTACGTTTGACGACTGCGTTATTCCGGCCAACGCATTAATGGGTAAAGAAGAACAAGGCTTTAAAGTAGCCGTAGGCGAATTGGCCGGTGGCCGTATTGGTGTGGGCTCGCTTGCACTCGGCATTGGCCAAGCGGCCATGGATTACGCCCGCAACTACCTCACTCAGCGCGAACAGTTTGGTAAACCCATTGCACAGTTTCAAGGACTGCAATGGATGTTGGCCGACCGTTATACCGAATTAGAAGCCGCCCGTTTATTATTAATGCAGGCCGCCCATAATAAAGAACAAGGATTAGATTTTGGCCGCTCGGCCTCCATGGCAAAAGTATTTGCCAGCGAAAAAGCCAACGATGCCTGCTACAGCGCACTGCAAATGATGGGTGGCTTGGGATATAGCCAAGAATGCCCGTTAGAGCGCTTAACACGCGACGTGCGCATAACCACTATTTATGAAGGCACCAGTGAAATTCAGCGCGT
>JAPYOO010000067.1:0-17067 GCA_029938135.1 Bermanella sp.
TGACGGCCTTACATAAAATTGAACTCACCCTAAATGAAGAGCAGCGTGACTGCTACCAAGAAATCACCAATGTGGCCATGGGACAAGCAGCCGATCAACTGGCCCGCCTGTTAAATGTATTTGTGATACTGCCCATTCCCAACGTTAACTTATTAGAAGTTACCGAATTACAAATGGCCCTTTCAGAGCTTGAAAATAGCGAGTCGGTATCGGCTGTGTGCCAAGGGTTCATTGGTGCTGGCATTAGCGGCGAAGCCCTGCTCATTTTTAACGACGCAAGCTTTGATGACATTGCCCGATTAATGGATTATGAAGGCCAGATAGATGACTCCAGTGAAGTGGAATTGTTAACCGATGTGGCCAGCATTTTAAACGGCGCCTGCTTAAATGGCATTGCTCAACAACTGGATGTCAATTTTAGCTTGGGTCACCCCGTTGTATTGGGTCAGCACTGCAGTATCAGTGAATTAGTGAAAGCTGAAAACAAACAATGGAAAAAAGCCTTAGCCATAGAAATTAACTACCACATAAAAGACTACAACATCGACTGCGATCTATTGCTGCTGTTCACTGAAGACTCCCTTTTATCTCTTAATCACCGTATTAGTTTTTTATTATGAGTAACAACACCCTAGACATTAACGAGTTCCATTGGATGATGGACATGTTACAAACCATCGATGTTGGGCTTGTGGTATTGGATGCTGACTTTAAGATTCAGGTTTGGAACTCCTTTATGGAAAACCACAGCGGCCTAAGCCCTGACAAGGTGAAAGGCGAAACCATATTTGACTCATTCAAAGAAATCCCTGAAAACTGGCTACGCAAAAAGGTCGCCTCAGTATTTTTACTTAAAAACCGCACGTTCACCACTTGGGAACAACGCCCTTATGTTTTTAAGTTTAAAAATTACCGCCCTATTACGGGCACTGCCAAATACATGTATCAAAACACGACCTTTATCCCTCTTTCGTCCACCGACGGCACTGTTAATCACATTTGCATGATTATTTATGACGTCACCGATATCGCCGTAAATAAATTGGCGTTAAACCAGTTAAACACCACACTAGAGAACCTAAGTCGTACCGACCAACTAACACAATTGAATAACCGAGGATATTGGGAGAGCTGCCTAAACAGTGAATTTGAGCGCTGCTCACGTTACGACACTATCAGTTCATTAATCATGTTTGACATTGACCACTTTAAACAAGTGAACGACCAGTACGGGCACCCAGCCGGTGATGAGGTTATCCGCCAAGTCGCTAGTACATTAAAGAAATTACTGCGTACCACCGATATTGCCGGGCGTTATGGTGGTGAAGAGTTTGGCATTATATTAACAGACACCCCAGCGAAAGAAGCTCTAGTACTAGCCGAACGCATTAGAACAGAGATAGAGGCCCTTTTGGTGCTGACTGATGAGCATAAAATTAAATTCACCATTAGCATTGGTATCAGTGAAATCTCTCTTGGATTAACCCAACCCATTGACTGGCTTAAGCAAAGTGATGTGGCCTTGTATTACTGCAAAGAAAATGGTCGTAATTGCTGCGCTATTTATACTAGCAACATGAAAAACCTGCCAAGTTAACTCCACCGCCCCCTCTTTAAATTTCAACATCCATCGCCGTTAACAGTGAATACATTGAATTGTAAGGGGTAGTTGTTACCATAGCCGCTTGATCTTCCTCATAATTAAATTGTACAACTTGATACATATTTGTATTCTTTAACGCGTTACTATTTTTAAAAGCCTATAGGCACCAAATGTCTATTCAATTTAGGGTTGTAAACATGATTATCACGCTTAATAAAAGCCTATTAGGGTTTTTATTTATGACACTCTTTAGCTGCCAATTATTAGCCGGTGAAATTTCCCGTGACATACGCGCAGGTACTGGACCAGAATTTGGACAAGAGGATGGAGGTTATGCCGATTTGGGTTTTGGCTTCGTAACCCTTTCCGGGCCAAAAATAAAAGGCACACAAAGCGATGATATAGATTTCACCATAAATTTAAATATGGGCTACCAATGGAAGGGCTACTTTGTTGAAGCCCTTACCGATAGTCAGCATGGTTTAGTGTTTGGATATAACGCTTTAAACACAACAAATTGGACTTTTGATTGGGTTCTAGGCCCTGAAAACAATGAAATTACTCAGGAGCTATATGATGAACTGGCACCTTTACGCGACCGCTACGTAGATTTAACCGCGGGAATTCGTGCAACCGGGTATTTTGGTCACACTATTGTTCAACTGCAATTACGCCATGAAATCATTACCGATTTACACAATGGTTACAGCGCCTTTGTTACCGCTGGCCGCAGCTGGCAAATTCGTAACGCTAATCTACATGCACTGATTAGTTATCGACATCTATCCGCTAGCGCTGTGAATTACTATTTTGGTGTTAACAACAATGAAGCCAATGTCGAATTCACGCAATACACAGCCTCTGCGGCCGACTCGTTCAGCAGTGAGATTGGCCTCACTTACCCTATTAATGAAACCTGGATAGTACGCAGTAAACTCGCCGCCATACGTGTTGATAAAGATATTAGCGACAGCCCCTTAATGCGAAGCCATGAACGTAATTCATTGCTTAGTTCGGTTACGTTAAATTATGTTTTCTAAATTACAGCCCCCTTTAAAAGGGCATGCTCGATTAACTTCAATCTTTAAACAAGCGGCCACGCACGTATTTATAATTGCATCTCTAAGCCTAAGTTTTATGACTCATGGCAATGAAACTATTCCTATAAACGCAACTATTTTAGCCCCCTCGTTAGAGGTAAACCCACAGAGGTGCGTGGCCTTGCATCAGGGGCAAATATGTTACCAAAGTGCCAACGTTATGTGGCAAGCCCCAAAAACGGGCCATTATTGCTTATACATCTCAAATACACTTGCGTCTTTGCAATGCTGGAAAAATAAACAAACAGGCTCCTTTATTCACGATTTTCAATCTCCAAACACGCTTACCTTTAGATTGCGTAACATGAAAACTAAGCAAGATTTAGTACAAACCCAATTAAATGTAGCCTGGGTGTATGGCAACAAAAAAAGACAACGTAGCAGCTGGAGACTTTTCTAATGGACACAACCGATTTAAATACCGAACCCCAGCCACATGTCATGTTAGTGGAAGACGATTTATCTTTAGCAAAGTGGATTGGTGACTACCTAAGTGCACAGGGCTACCTAGTGACACTGGCGACTCGGGGTGACGAAGCGGTACATTTAATTAAGTCCGACAATCCAGATTTAGTTATTCTTGATATTACCTTACCTGTTATGAATGGATTTGATATCTGTAAAGAGGTGCGCAACTATTATGATCGCCCCATTCTCATGATGACGGCACGTAATGAAGAAAGTGATGAAATATTGGGCCTAGAATTGGGGGCCGACGACTATGTAACCAAACCGGTACGCCCAAAGGCGTTATTGGCCCGTGTAAATGCTTTATTAAGGCGTAAAAATAAAGACTACCAAGATGAACTGTCCAAAACAGTCGTTCGCTTCGGGCGCTTTGCCATTGACTCAAACTCACGTACAACCACCTTAGATGATTTACCCGTAGCCATATCATCCAATGAGTTTGATGTTTTATGGATATTGGCTAACAAGGCTGGTGAAACCGTCAGCCGCGAGGCATTAGTGAAAGAATTACGCGGCATTGAATACGATGGTTTTGATCGCTCCACCGACATTTTAATTTCAAGATTGCGTAAAAAACTTAATGATAACCCCAGCACCCCGTATCGCATCAAAACCATTTGGGGCAAAGGATACCTATTTGCAACTGACGCTTGGACCTAACATGCACAAAACAACAAAAAGGGTACAAGGGTGAGCCGATTAACTTTATCACTTATTTTTGTTATGTTACTGGCCACTGTGGGAATTGGTTGGGGCATAGATAAAATATTTGAGCAATTTGGCAGTGAGTCAAATAAAGACTTAGTGAGCAGCTATAGTAATTTAGGCAAACAACTGGCATTGGCATTGGACACCCAAAATAATAACCAAGTATTTTTAGACACGTGGAACACCCGCCATCAAAACAATATTGCATTGGTTAATATTGATAATTTTCCACTTCCAGCTGAAATAATTACCGATTTTAAACGCGGCGAACCGCTTGTACTAGAAAGCACCAACACATTGTCTTTGCATTACTATTTACCTCAACAGAAAAAGGTATTGTCATTTACCCCAGATGAATTAGTCATTAACACACAAGCATCTAACTTAAATTTAGCCTTAACAGCATCATTTTATATGAGTTTATTACTCATTATTCTCATCTGGTTATACCCTCTTATTAAACGTTTACGAATATTAAGAAAAAGTGCCATTGCCTTTGGAAAAGGTAATTTAGCTAAACGTATTCATACTAATAAGTCTTCCTATCTTTACGATATAGAAACTGAATTCAATCGTATGGCGAAAAAAATTGAGTCTTTAGTCAACGACAATAAACTCATTAGCAGCGCCGTGAGTCACGATTTACGCACACCACTGGCAAGGCTAAGATTTGGAATAGATATTTTAAGTGACACGCAAGACCCCCAAGCACTACAAGAACACCAACAGCATTTAAGTGCCGATATCGACGAAATGCAAAATCTAGTAGAAGTCATGCTCGATTATTCAAAGCTTGAGCAATCCATGGTAGCCATTAACAAAACCAAAGTAGATCTAATTCTATTAATAAATGAATGTATACAGCTGTGCCAAGCGCAAGGGTTAAGCATTTATTTAAAGACCGACAGCCATGAAGTATGGGTTTCGGGGGACAAACAATATTTAAGAATGTTATTGAATAATTTACTGACAAATGCAATAGAACACTCGGACGGCCAGGTAATAGTAGAATTAATTGCTCACAAAAATCTGTGTGACATTAACATTCACGATAATGGCAGTGGCGTGGATTCGGAGCACCGAGAGAAGATTCTCAAACCCTTTGTAAGGGGTAATATAAAAGAAAACAACAAAGGGTACGGCATGGGACTAGCCATAGCAGACAGAATCTCTCAATGGCATCAAGGCGTAATCCACATTGAGCAATCCGCTATCTTACATGGTGCTCTATTTAAAGTGACACTGCCTCGCCTTCCTTGATTAGGAGTCCCTACAATCTAATGGCTACTTTAAACTACGACTTAATGCCGTAGGTCGCTAATAATTCAGTACCTGGCATTGGTTTAGCGTGAAAGAAACCCTGCACAAAGTCACATTTCTGTTCTTTCAAGAAAGCCACTTGCGCTTCGTTTTCCACCCCTTCAGCCAACACTTTTAAACCCAGCTCGTGAGACATTACGGTGATGGCACTGACAATGGCACGATCATTCATATCATTTTGAATATCGCCCACAAAGCTGCGATCTATCTTAATAATATCGGCCGGGAAATTTTTAAGATAACTTAAGGAAGAGTATCCAGTACCAAAATCATCTATCGCAAAAGTAATATCCTTTTGCTTTAATTTCTCTATCACCTCAATGGTTTGCGGCACATCCTTAATTAACACACTCTCGGTTAACTCCAACTGCAACAAATGTCCAGGCAACCCAGAAGACAGTAAGGCTTCACTAATAACACCCAGCAATACATTGGACTGGTGAAATTGACCGGCTGAAATATTAATGGCCACTTTAACTTCAGGAAACCCGCCATCCAATAAGGTTTTATATTCATGGCACGCCTGGTTAACCACCCACTCACCCAACTCGCTAATCAAGGATGACTCTTCACAAATCGTAATAAATTCACTGGGCAACAACACTTTTCCGTCGTCAATCCAGCGTAACAATGCTTCCACTCCAATTAACTCACCGGTCAGCAAGTTAAATTGAGGTTGGTAATACAACTGGAAGGCATTATTTTGTAAGGCCTGCTTGATTTTTCGCTCACTATTCAAGCGGTGCTGCGCATTAATATTTAAAAATTCTTCAAAGAATTGAAAATTATTTTTGCCCTTGTCTTTAGCGTGATACATGGCCATGTCGGCGCACTTCATTAATTCACTTGAATCTATGGCGTCATCAGGGTACATACTAATACCTATACTGGTATTAATGCTCACATCACGCCCATCAAGCTCTACCATACGGTTCAACATGTTTAATATATTGTCAGCAATATGCACAAGATCGGCATTGTCATCGACATCATTTATTATAATGCAAAACTCATCCCCACCCAGCCTCGCCACCGTATCCATCTCACGTACACAATCAATAAGAATGCTGGCCATATACTTCAGTAATTGATCGCCAAAATCATGGCCCCAAGCATCGTTAACCCCCTTGAAGTTATCCACATCAAGGTACAATAAACCCAGTTTAGTTTTGTGGCGTTTGGCGGCACTAATAGCCAGTTTAAACCTATCTTGGTAAAGGCGTCGGTTGGGCAAGCCCGTTAAAGCGTCATAATAAGCCAGCTGACTAATGGTTTCATGGGCGTCGTGAAGCTCAGTATTGTCTTTTGAGGTCCATACTATGTGGGTAATGTAATCGGCATCATCAAATATAGGCGACACAGATAACAAAGCCCAAAAAGCTTCGCCACTTTTTTTCAAACACATAACCTCACCCTGCCAGTCTTTACCCGACAAGACACGGCGCCAACATTGCTGCAGAATTTCCTGGTCAGCCACTAAAGCTCTAGAGAACCGGTCAATGTTTTGCGACAAAACTTCACTTTCTGAATAGCCAGTAAGGTCTGTGTAATAAGGATTAATGTAATCTATGGTGCCCCTAATATCCGATATGGCAATGGCGCTTTTACTTTGCTCAATGGCCAAGTAAAGCTGCTTTAATTTACCTTCAGCCACCACTCGTTTCTCTTCACTTTGAACGTGACTAATAACCGAACTTATATCGTCACTGAGGCTGCTTAGTAACTCTAAAATTTGGGTATCAAAAGCATTAATTTCACTGGCATATATAGCAAAAATACCAATCGTCTGCTGATTTTGTTTCACAGGTATTACCGCCAAGGATTTAAAACCACACCTGATGGCGGGCTTGCGCCAAGGAGCAAAATTTTCATCTTTGGTGATATCATTTACAAAAGCCACTTCTCCTGTTTTTGCACACACACCCACAGGGCCGCGGGCATATTCAGAATCATCTACGCGAATATTAATACCTTTTAAATAAGACCGAGAGTCACCAGCCGAGCTCACTGGCATTACATCGTCGCCCTCTATCATGCCTATCCACGTCATTGAAAAACCGCCATATTTCACCGCTATATGACAAATAGACTTCAAAAGGTCTTCTTTCGTTTTACTGTTAATGATGGCCTTATTCGTCAGTCGTAAAACCGTATATAGGCGATTCATGGTTTGATATTGAGTGGTGGTTTGTTTGTGATCGCTTATGTCACGACTTACATGCAACACAACATTGCTTTGCTGCTGGAAACTTATGGGCGATAACGTAATGGCATTCCATTTTTCAAACAGTTGAATTTCTTGGAAATGAATGGGTTGTTTACGCTCAATCGACCGACATATTGGGCATTGATCTACAGGGATTTGTCTAGAGTGGAATACTCCATGAACATGTTTGCCTTCAATGCGGCCCACGCCTTGGTAGAAGTCCTGTGCAGAGTTATTAGCCTGCAAGATCGTGCCATTTTTATTCACAGTCGTAATGGCATCCGGTAAGGCATTAAAGGTATCTGAACTTAACGTTAATGACTTAAATGGTTGTTTTAACGTACTCTCTACCAAAGCCACATAGATTGCCCAAAAAGACATCAACTTAAACACATGCCCCAATACAATGGTTAAGCCAGACAAGCTGTTATAAAGCGTGAACGTTACCTCGGCTAAGATAGTCAACCCAATGGATGCCATCAGCAACTTGTAAATTGAATGATTAAACTGCGACCTATGATTCCATACTCGCTTAGCCGCCACCAATAAAATGGCTATAATAAGGTATTCAGCAATCACCTTAGTGGTGGTCAATCCACTTTCTTGTGAATAAAGGATCGGGAAATTTCCTTGCACCACCATAAATAAAATAATACAAAACACACACCCCATGCCCCAAAAGAGCCAAACTGCGTTTATTTTTTTATGTATAAAAGAGGTGAAACTAAGCAGAGTAATCGCTTCAAAGAAACGGGCCATGATCCAAAACTGGATAGTGGTACCGCTATCGGCATTTGGGAAAATACTGCTGTTAAGAAATGAAATCGTATGGAAGAAATCTAGAATTCCCACCCAAAAATAGCCACAGCCTAAAAACATCAAAAAATGAGTTTGTGAAAAGCGATAGCTATTGGATACCACCACATAGGTTAAAATGGCCACTACAATGGCAAACCCTTCAACCAAATCGTGAAATAGGTGGGCATTAAATCCGGCGATAGGAATCAGCAGCACCAAAAACGCTAAGGGTACCTGCCACTTCACTTTTACTTGAAAATTATCTAAATACATTCATAACAACTCGAAAGTATGGCGTCCGTGCTACTTGATTGCCAAGTACATAAATTATACGGTCTATAAAATTGGCAATATAGTAAGAAAGTCTCAGAATTTTGCAAGAAAAGAAAAAAAGTTGTCGTTTTACCCTGATTTCTCCTTCCACTGTGCATGGAATCGGGAGAATCAGAGTATTTTAACGCAGCTTGACTCTAACGATTGCCAGAAGCTGGGCCAACTGTACGCTTACCCGGTAATCCTGCAGGTTTACGATCACCTTGAGATGACTTATTGCCACTTGAGTTACGATTATTGCTTGAACCGCCCTCACCTTGAATATGTCTTTTATTTTTACTCGCTGGTTTATGACCGCGATGATTTTCCCCTGAACGCTGTCCATCATTGTGTTCAGACTTAGGCTTTTTAGGTTTATTGGCTCTAACAGGGCGGGTATCCAATCGAGAAACCGGTAACGTATTCATGGGTTCAAAACCTACAATGAATTCACGTTCTAGTTCGCGACCAATTAGACGCTCAATGGCACTCAGCTCTTTAAATTCATCATGACTCACCAAAGAGACAGCTTGACCTGAAGCACCAGCACGCCCGGTACGGCCTATGCGATGCACATAATCTTCCGCCACATTGGGTAAATCAAAGTTCACCACGTTAGGCAGCTGATCTATATCTATGCCACGCGCGGCTATATCCGTAGCCACTAGTACACGCGTAACGCCCTGCTTAAAATCAGCTAGGGCTCGTGTTCGTGCGCCTTGGCTTTTGTTACCATGAATCGCAGCAGCCGTAATATTATGATCTTCTAATACCTTAGTCAGCTTGTTTGCACCATGTTTGGTACGGCTAAATACCAACACTTGCTTCCAATCATTGTCTTCGATTAGCTGGATAAGCAAAGGGGCCTTTTGCTTTTTATCGACGGGGTAGATCCACTGCTTAACCCGTGTTGCCGTACTATTAGCCGGAGCGACCGAGATCTCTACCGGGTTATTAACTAAGCCCTTGGCTAAACGGCGAATATCGTTGGAAAAAGTAGCCGAAAACAACAGGTTTTGACGCTCTTTAGGCAAGACTGCCAAGATCTTTTTAATATCATGAATAAAGCCCATGTCTAACATGCGATCCGCTTCATCCAATACCAAGATTTCTAGATTCTTGAAATTGACAGCTCGTTGATTATACAAGTCCATTAACCGACCCGGTGTGGCAACCAATACATCCACACCATTACGAAGCTTCATCATTTGTGGGTTAATTTTCACCCCACCAAATACCACCGTACTTTTAAGTGGCAGAAATTCACTGTATTTAGCAACGTTATCCCCTACTTGAGCGGCTAACTCACGGGTAGGCGTAAGAATCAGGGCGCGGGCCTGATTATTCTGTGCACGCTGACCTTTAGACAATAATTCAAGTATTGGAAGGGTAAACCCTGCGGTTTTACCGGTGCCGGTTTGTGCGGCGGCCATCATATCTTTACCAGCCAGCACAGCTGGAATAGCCTGAGCTTGAATAGGGGATGGTGTTGAGTAACCTTGCTTGGCTACTGCTTTCAAAATATCTGAGGATAAACCCAAGTCTTCAAAGCTCATAGAATCTCTCGTGTGGGGGCATTCAGCACGCCATGAGGCAGGCGGCGGCGAATACTAGCCGAACTTATTGTGTATAGCCATCAAAAAACCGTTTTCACAGCATGCATTTTCAACTAACACTAGTATAGACGGCATTTTAGCCCTCAATAGACGCCTAAACGCCCATACTAAGCCTGCCAATCATTAATAGACCCGCTATAATGTGCCATCAATTTTAGGTGGATATGTATTTTGACTCAGTTTCGTCCGTGCATTGACTTGCATGAAGGTCAGGTAAAGCAAATTGTTGGCGGTAGCCTGAACGATCAAGGGGCAACCACCAATTTTGTCAGCAAATACAACAGTGCTCATTACGCACGGCTGTACAAGCAGCATAACCTGCGCGGAGGCCACGTTATTGCATTAGGTCAAGGTAACGATAAAGCCGTCGAGCAAGCCTTGCAGGCATGGCCCAATGGCCTTCAATTTGGCGGCGGGGTTAATCACACCAATGCCGCGCGCTTTTTAAACGCGGGCGCCAGTCATGTCATCGTTACATCGGCCCTGTTTGACGGCGGTCAATTTTCTTTTGAGAAACTGGAGCAAATTAAAAAGGAGACAGGAGCCGATAAATTAATTTTAGACCTAAGTTGTCGCCGAACTAAACAAGGCTGGAACATCACCACCAACCGTTGGCAAACCATTACCGACACCCAAGTTAATGGCGAAAATTTAAAAGAGCTCAGCAAACATTGCTGTGAATTTTTAATCCACGCCGCCGACGTTGAAGGGCTACAGGCCGGCATTGATGAAGAATTAGTCACCCTACTGGGGCAACATGCCTACATTCCCATGACCTATGCCGGAGGCGCACGCTCTTTGGCTGACCTTGAACGCGTTAGCGAATTGTCCAATGCAAAAGTAGACCTGACCATTGGCAGTGCCTTAGACATCTTTGGCGGCACTGGAGTGACACTTGAGCAATGCATTGCCTGGAATAACAAAGCGGTCTAATGGCCGATTTATTTTCACCACTCACTCCTCATAAACAAGAAATTGCTCCCGGCCTGACTTTATTTAAAGCCTGGGTAAACGGGGGTGAATTCATCCACACCATTGAAAATATTCTTAACATTTCTCCATTGCGCCACATGATGACGCCCATGGGATATGCAAGCAAAGTCGCCATGACTAATTGCGGCCCTTTTGGTTGGGCAAGTAATATTCAAGGTTACCAATACTTACCCACCGACCCTTTATCAGGCGCACCTTGGCCAGACCTTCCTGAACTATTTTCCAAGCTAGCACAACAGGTCGCAGCTGAAGTGGGATTAGACAATTTTCAGCCCGATGCCTGCTTAATTAACAAATACGAGATAGGTGTTGGCATGGGAAAACACCAAGACCGTGATGAGTTGAATTTTCACTGGCCTATTGTTTCATTGTCACTGGGTTTATCGGCTGTTTTTCAGGTGTCAGGGAATCAGCGAAACGGTAAGAATTTTAATATTTTATTGGAGGATGGTGATGTGCTTGTCATTCATGGTCCGGCACGGCAGTTTTTTCATGGTATACGACCTATAAAGGCCGATCCCATGCAACCTAATTTACATCACAGATATAATTTAACATTTCGAAAAGCTCATTAATTTTAAATTTTCTCACCTCACCACCCTATAAATCGTTCAAGATTCAGAGCCGTTAAAAGGCCGCATGGATTGTGTCTGAACTAACATCTGTTTCAAGCAACCCTAATTTCTCAAGTATATTTGTGCGAATTGCGTTGCTCTCTAATTTAGAACTCTGTTTTAAAGCACTTAATTTAATACGACTGACATTTAAACAAGGAATATTTTTACCCATCTCCCTTAAACCACCTTTCACCATCACTGGCAAAAATGGGTCATCATGAGGGAACGCGCCTTGTATCTTTTTCAGCCCCTCCATCAACGGCACAGCTTTTAATGCTTTAAATTTGTCTTGCGACTTAATAACTACAAATAGCCCGTCTTTATTCAATGCCTCACCAGAAACAATAAATATATTAGTGGGTAAAATTGCGTCGCTATTAATGTGACTGTAGCTTGCAGTAACATCTTGATATGTTGGAAACACCACTAAACTGTCATTTCTTAATACCGGCAAAATAATTTCATAACGAGTATAAAGCTGACAAACACTAGGGGAATAAACACACAATTTATTCTCAAAATTTTTCAAAAACGTCTGAGCCTTGGACTTATCCGTTATATTATCAAGGCCCCAAACTAAATCTAAATTATTGCTTCCTGCAGTTGTACTCATTTTTACGCCCTAAAAATACGAAAAAAGTACTGGATAGTCCATTCCAGTTGAGGGACGATACTACACATTAATTTTCTTCATTTTGTGACGGCTTCCATAAAACGATCAGACCGTCGCTTTTAGGCAACACATTCCCCTCCTTTATTCTTAATTTATTTCCACCTACTATGTCAGCGGCGTACAAACAGCTCATCAATTCGCAGGCCTGTTCATTAACGGCCACGTAAAACCAATCTAAAAACCCAACACTACTTCGCAAAGACATACCTCCACAAGGCATAAACCCCGTTGAGATTTAATTCACTAGTCGGACCGTTTTGGCACTGAACGGTGAGCAATAGAAATACATCACTATTAATTTAAATCACCCTTCTCTACTTTGAGACTCACCTAAAATTAAATACGGGCGTACTAAACTTTATATATTCATATTTTAAATTAGCCATTTAAATGAAATAAATTTACTTCAATATGAATCACTTAATAACCTAATTAATATAGTGTTAGGATAAAGGTTACTCCAACATAAAAATAATAAAGGAAGAAATTATGGCACTTACGTCCATACAGCACTCTATCCAAGGTTTAAACTGTCCGGTACTGCAAGGAGGAGATGAACAGTCTGAAGAAGCCATTGTTTTTATTCATGGCTTCCCTGGCAGCGCCAATCACTGGCAGCCTTACATGGAGAACCTATCAAAGTTTAGCCGAGTCATTGCTTTAAATATGCCTGGTTTTGGAGACGCCGACAAACCCAAAAACTTTAATTACACCATTGACACTTACCTACCCATATTGACGTCTTTATTTGACAAAATGGGCATTACAAAGATTCACTTTTTATTGCATGATTTTGGTGGCGCCTGGGGTATGACGTGGGCTGCCAACAACATTGAAAAAGTGAAAAGTTTCAGCTTAATCAATACAGGGCTGTTTTTAGCGCAATGGCATTCACTGGCAAAGCTGTATCGCACACCCATTTTAGGGGAGTTATTTAGTTTATTACCGCCCACTCAACAGGCATTTAACTTTATGATATCCGCCGGTGGAGCAAATCGTTTATCAAAAGAGCATTTCATTGAATTAAAAAACCAAATGGACTATGGCACCCGCCGAGCCATGATGAAATTATATCGCAGCACCGACGCTAATGATGAAAAACACAAAGACATCGCCACGTTATTTTCCCAACATGATTTTCCGGCGCTCATTATTTGGGGAGAAGATGACCCTTACCTGCCTATTGAATTGGCACAACAACAATCAAAGGCTTTTCCAAGTGCGCAAATTCACACACTGAAGGAATGCGGTCATTGGCCTTATTTTGAAAAACCTCAAGAGGTAAACGCTTTACTAATGAATTTTTATCAAACGGTGTTTTCAAACGAAAAAGAATCACCTTTAACTCAAAAAACACTTTAACCGCTTTACCTACACCTAAACCAAAAATTACCGCTACCGTTCATTTATCGCTCTTTGGCTCAAGGCATCAAAATGCTAAGGGCCTGGGGCTGATCTTTACTGAAAGCCTATTTGAATCACACTCACCCTGTTTGATAAACACCCTTATGAAAACACGTTACTAGACAGACTTACATCGTAAGCAATACTCGCCCCTTAAAACGTGAGAGCGCATGATGAAAGCTACCACCATATTTATGACACCCAGGGATCACTTAACTTTAAAAATTGTAAACCGGCTTTAAGCCTGAATGGTGTTTTTATACGCCAGTATTGAGTTGGCTACTGATCCATGTAATGACTAGCGCTCTATTTGCCCGTACAGCGTGTGTCTCGTTAACGAATTAAGCAGGTTAATGAGCCTGCTTAAACCACGTTTAAAAAGGGATTGATCAACCCCACTATTGATAAGTGCGACAGATTGGAGAAAAGCAGCGAAGCCCATTCCTATATAGTCAGTGACCGCAAGAAGGGCATGTCATTATTACCCCGCTCCGTCCCCCACTTAACCGCCCGCAATACTGGTCATCCTCACCACCTGTTCTAAACTTAATGAAAACCAGTGTAAGTGGCATAAAAACCATGTCTAAAAACAATTACAGCGATAAGAAGTTCTTAATTGTTGATGACTTTGAGAGTTTTCAAAAAATTCTCAAGCGTCTGCTGCTTGGATTAAATGTGCAAAACGTCACCACCGCAAACAATGGCATACAAGCGGTAAAACTTTGTGAAAACAACAAATACGATGTGATATTTTGTGATTTTGACCTAGGAAGAGGCCCTAACGGCTTACAGGTACTGGAAGAGCTTAGATACCATAACCTACTAAAAAGTAGCGCCATCTTCATTATGGTTACGGCCGAATCTGGACGGGATGCGGTTGTGGGGGCTATGGAGTACAAACCAGACGGTTACATGAACAAGCCCGTTTCAGCGGGGGAATTATCCAGTCGCTTAGTGAAAAGCCTTCAACAAAAAGATGCGCTGTCTGCCATATATTTTGCTCTTGATAACGGTGACTATCAAAAAGCCATGGCTAAATGTGATGAGCATATTAATGCCACTAAAAGCCGCCATAAAAACTGGTGCTTAAAAACCAAAGGCGAATTACTGATTAAATTAGCGCGACTTCCCCAGGCTCAAACCCTCTATGAAGAAGTATTGGCTGATCGCCCTATTTTTTGGGCCCGATTGGGGCTTGCCCACACCCTAGCTGGGCTTAAACTTGATGAACCCGCCCTGCAGGCTTACCAAAAAGCATACGCCGACAACCCCGCAAGCCTTGAAGCGTTTGAGGGTGCGGCCAATATGCTAGTGAAGCTGGGCGACCCTCAGGCTGCTCAAAAATTGCTAGAACAAAGCAGCAAAGTGTCCTCTCGTTCCGTCACACGCCAAAAATTATTGGTGGATATTTGTAAAATTAATGGGGATTTTGAAGGGGCTGCCAAGGCTGGCCGCCAGGTAGTTAAATTGGCCGAACATGGACAACACAAGAGCGCCGATAACGACTTAGATTTAGCCGACAACCTCACCGAGGCCGCTTTAAACAGCAGCAGTGAAGAGAGAACTAAGGAGCTGGCAAAAGAAGCATTGGACACCCTGAAAAAAACTGAGAGCAAATATAATGAAGAAGACGTTAAAATCCAAAGTAAACTGGTGCAATCCCGAGCTCATGCCAGCATTGACCAAGATACATTAGCGCAAGAAGCACTTAACAGTGCCGAGCAAAAAATGGCTAATTCAGCACTTAAACCTAACCTACGCACGCAACTAGAGCTGGCAAAAAGTTACTTCCAAACTGGCCATAAAGATAAAGCCAATGAACTACTAAAAAATTTGGCACTTGAACATCAAGACAACCCTATCGTATCAGCCCGCTTAGACAAATTAGTAGATGAACCGGTTACTCAAGCAGGTAAACTGGCGGTGGTAAAAATAAACAAAGATGGCATTTCCATGTTTGAAAAAGGAGAGTTTAAAATGGCCATTAAAAATTTCATGCAGGCCATCCAAAAATTTCCAAAGCACTTGGGAATTCGCCTTAATATCATTCAGTCATTTTTATATGACATGAAACAAAATGGCCCTTCTACAGAAAAAGTTACCCTGTGTGAGCAGCACATGCATGTCATTAGAAACATAAATAAAGACAACAAACAGTATAAACGGTATCTGTCATTTAAAACGGTTTTAAACACTCTTGACCAGAATTTAAAAGGAGATAAATAACAATGAAACCTAGAGACCTAGAAATGCTGCTGGCATCATGCATTCACGACATGAAAAATTCCATTAGCATGATTTTAAATTCAGCCGACCAATTAAATGAGCCCGCCAGCTCCCCCCAACAAACCAACGAACAACTGGCTAACCTACGGTATGAAGCCAGCCGTTTAAACAATGACTTAATGCATTTGTTAGGGGTGTACCGCATTAAAGAACGTGAGCTTCCAGTGATCATTGATGAACATCAAGTACACGAGATTCTTCAAGAACAATTTTTAAGAAATGAAATACTGCTTAATAAATCCGACATGGAATTTAAACTTGATTGTGACGAAGACGAACTTTGGTACTTTGACTGTGAACTTATTGGCGGAGTGATCAATAACATATTGGTCAATGCAGTACGCTACAGTAAAAGGCGTATAAGAATTAAAGCGAGGATCAGCAACGATCAATTAAGCATAGAAGTTGCAGATGATGGCCAAGGCTACCCTGAGAACATGCTGCACACGCCTGACAAACCGCAAAACGCCATTAACTACCGCACAGGCAGTACCAGTCTTGGTTTATATTTTGCGTCAAAGGTTGCCAACCTGCATACTAAGGGCGAACAAAAAGGCCACATTACACTTCAGAATGGCGGCGATCTAGGCGGTGGAATTTTTACTATTTACCTTCCGTAATACTTCATGGCAAACTATCTTTAACGCTGTATATTCCAAAGGGATATCAAAAAAATATATTTACTCCTAACAAGTATAAAAACTTGATTCACTCACCCATACGAGTCAACTTGTGAACCAACTCACAGTAATACAATACACACCACCATTTAAAGAAAATCCGCCTACTAATATTTGCACTTTTAAAATTCTGAACTAACCTTAATTATCATTTTGTTTTCGTCTTAATTTTAATCCATTTTCATAATAAAAAGCCTCTTTACATATTCCATAATATTTTAAATATAACAAACGTAGTTAAAAGTAACTGTCTAAGTACTTTTCATTATTTTATGTAACGGCT
>JAPYOO010000067.1:17167-18927 GCA_029938135.1 Bermanella sp.
CAAACGTAGTTAAAAGTAACTGTCTAAGTACTTTTCATTATTTTATGTAACGGCTGTTACAAATTACACTTAACGGACTACTCCAATGGCTTGCGTAAATGAAACTCCTTTTACTGACTATTTTATTCATGGTACTGACGGCATGCGGGGGCAGTAGCGGTGGCGGTGGCGGACAAGCAGCACCTGCTAACGTTGATCCTAAAGTACTTGATGAGCACGCTTGCCTTGAAGGCAGTTGGATGGCGGTATCACGTAATCTAAAAATAAACGGCCAAGATTACCCGGTGGCCACCAGTAAAATATTCATGGTGATTTCAGGGCAAAAGAATGTCAGCACCCAAGAAAACACCGACAATGGGCAGGTTCTGTACCAGGGTCAAGAAGTACGTACTTGGCATTCGTATGATAATCACACCGAAGACATTCATTCTAATGACTGGAACTCGTTATTCACGTTCACCAGCTCCCCAAGTATTGGCAGTTTTTCCATCAAGAATGCCTGCCGTAACCGATATGATGGCGCCATTCAAGAAGATCGACTCCCTCAATGTGAAGCTGAAAGTTTATTTAGCCGCCACACACAAGTCACCTTAAACTGCAGTGGTGATGTGGGTCACTTGACCATGGAGAATGCTAAGACTTCCATCAACTACCAAAGAGTCACCGACAATACTAATGTCACCAATTTTAATGCTGAAACCACTACCCCCCTTACTCCTGAGCTAGAGCCACCCGAACCCGTTGAATTATTTGACCCAGAGGAGATTCAAGACGTCATAGAAGAAGCCTTAGCCGATGCCCCCACCAAAGAGGTCGAAGAGGCATTAGAGGAAATTAGCGATGCTCTTGAAGATATGGATGACAATCCACTGAGCCCAGATGCTGAAGACGCACCACCTGTTAACGATGAACCAAATCCTAGACAAGAAGATACCGATAACGATGGCCACGCCGACGTATTTGATGATTTTCCTCAGGACCCTGAAGAGTGGCTCGACACCGATGGCGATACCATTGGTAATAATGCCGACACTGACGACGACAACGACACCATTCCTGATGAACAGGATGCATTTCCTCTTGATGACACGGAGTCAGAAGATACCGACGGCGATAACGTGGGCAACAACGCTGACGCCGACGATGACAACGATGGCGTTAGCGATGTCTTAGATGTTTTCCCAGCAGATGAAACCGAATGGCTCGATACCGACAACGACGGCCTAGGTAACAACCTAGACGGCGACGATGACGGAGATTTAGTGGTTGATGAAGAAGATGCCCTGCCCTTAGATAGGAACGAATGGCTCGATACCGATTTAGACGGCACAGGCAACAACGCCGACACCGACGATGACGGTGATGGGGTCTTGGATATTCACGATTTATTCCCATTGGATCTTAGCGAAGCGTTTGATGCCGACTCTGACGGTCAAGGCGATAACGCCGATACTGATGACGACAACGACTTAGTATTAGATGCCTTTGATGCCTTCCCATTTAACCCCAGCGAATATCTAGATACCGACCTTGATGGCATCGGCAATAACGCCGACACAGATGATGACAATGATTTGGTATTGGATTTTGAAGATGTATTCCCACTGGATGAAACCGAGTCGGCTGATTTTGATGTGGATGGCCAAGGGGATAATGCCGATACCGATGATGACAACGATGGCGTAGAAGATGCTCTGGATGCTTTCCCATTTAACAGCGATGAATCCGCCGACAGCGATGGTGACGGCGTGGGCGACAAT
>JAPYOO010000341.1 GCA_029938135.1 Bermanella sp.
CTTGTGATATTGAGTGTTCAACCAACATTACAGCATGGTTGCAAACGCTACATGCAAACCCAAATGAAAATCCTAGTGACAACTCTAATAACAATAGCGACAACTCTTCAAATGATGGCGGCGATCTAAATACTGACGACGCTATTAACGAAAACGAAGCAATATTGTTAAGTCGCTTGTATAAAGCGTCGATGAACTTGAACTCGATTGTTCCTAAGCAAAACTGGATAAATCTAGTTAAAGACAATGGTAAAAACGGCTTGGCATCTGCAATGGATAAAATGATGACCGAAGAAAGTTTTTATCAGCGTGTAAAAGAAATTTACGCCCCTACGCTACAAAAAGCAGGGCAGCCAATTGATGCATATGTTCGAACTTTTGAAGGTGAAATAAAGTGGTACAACAACTTTGATGATAAGGGTCAAATAAGATTTGCACGTGATGCATCCTGGGCCAGTTTGAACGACTCGGCTATAGAGCTTGTACGTTACGTTGTTGAAAATAATAAACCCTTTACTGAAATATTAACGGCGGACTATTTTATTCTTAATTATTACGGTGCGCGCTGGTTAAACATGCTTGATCAAGCCACATTCACTGAAATTGATGATTCAGAATATTCAGACTTGCCCTACTCAACTAAAGAGTATAAAAAGTTTCGCTCACCCGTTGTGCCGATAGCGGGTGTCTTAACGACCTCTGCCTTTTTGGAGAAGTACCCAACATCGGGGGGGAACGTTAACCGCCATCGTTCATACCATGTTTACAAAATGTTCTTAGATACCGACATCCTGGAAATAAGCGGCAGTCGAGTAGTAGCAGATGATATCGTTGTAGAGCACCCAACAATGACCAGTTCAGCTTGTACGGGCTGTCATGTTGTGATGGACCCAATTTCATCGACATTTCGTCATTGGCAGCGTGGTGCTGAGCGTTATGACACTTATACTGAAGCCAGATGGGACCAAAGCAGTATTCTAGAGCCAGGTTTTAATGGTGAGTTGATGCCTGAAGACGAGCAAGCACCGTTACAGTGGTTGGCACCTAAAATCGCAAACGACACCCGCTTTGCAGTTGCTACTGTAAAGACTTTATTTGAAGAAATTACAGGTCATAAAGTTTTGTTAGCGCCTGCTGGAAATGCTGAAGTGCTGGATTACCAACGATATGAATATCAGCAGCAGGTCATAGCTAACTTAGCTGATGACTTTATTGCGTCAAATCATAATTTTAAAAGTTTGGTGAAAGCTCTACTACAATCAGAATACTTTAATGGCGAAAACTATGTGGGCGGAACCGCAAGATTACTACCTGCCGATCGTTTCGAGCGTAAGCTGTTGGCAACAACCAATGACAATGCATTTAGTGGAAGTAAAAATTTATTAAGCAGTAATATTTACCAAGGTGAACAACCCAACGGCATCATGACACTTATTCAGCAATACACCGCTTCGTATATTGCGTGTGAATCGATACAGAAAGATCTTAAGAAACAATACAGCGACCGTTTGTTGCTACCCCATTACCGAACCAGTGATGTTTTGATGAATGAAGATGGCAGTGTTAATTCGCAAACTCACAATAATATTAAAGAAAATATTAAAACGTTAATGTGGGTTCTTTGGGGCCGCTCTGTAAACATTACTGACCCGGAAGTGATCGACTTGTACGAAACTTACCTAGGCTTTGTGGAAAGCGGTGTTAGCGATTGGACCAATCCGCGAGCAGACGTTCCTTGTAGATACACTGACCCTGAAAGTGGAAAATACATAGCGTATGACCAAGAATATAAATTAAGGGCTTGGGTTGCCGTTCTCAATTTGATGATTGACGATTACCGATACCTGTACGAATAACCGGAGAGAAACCATGAATAGACGCGAATTAATTAAAGCAATGGGTTCACTTACTCTAGGTTCAATTACTTTAGGTTCGGTAACCATGAGTTTGAGCCAAGCAACCCTTGCTGCACAAAGCAGTGGCAGGTACTGGGTATTTGTGAGTGCGGGTGGCGGTTGGGATGTCACAAACTGGTGGGACCCAAAAGGTTCAGAAGTAACTTCAGCCGGCGGACGGATGACTAACTACCCTGCATCGGCTATTCGTAGTGCGGGGAATATTCGTTACGCAGCAGTGCCTGAACACGTAGAAACAAATGATATGCTTCATACGTTTACTCAAAAGCATTATCGAAACATGATGGTCATGAATGGTGTTGACCAAGGTACAAATGGCCACAGGATTGGTGCTCGTGTATCCACATCAGGATTAAAGGCTGTCGGTAGTCCAGTGTTCCCTGCATTGGTGGCAGCACCTTACGCTTCTAGCCAATCTATGGCCTATATCCATCAAGACGGAAATTCAGAGACAGCCGGTCTTGTCGCGAAAACAAAGATTTTGTCAAAAACAGATTATGAGCATCTGGCTACAACCACCAGATATTTAGACAGTGCGGCCACAACAGAAGATTTAATTCAGAAAAAACGAGCGATTCTAAGTAACTTAATAGCCAACGAAACTGCTGGTAATAGCAGTAATGCCATGTCCACATTACGGACCGCTCGCGAAAGCAGTGACGGGTTAAACGAATTACTTGATATGATCCCTGGCGACTTAAGCAGCGACAGTAAATACAGTGCTTGTGAAATTGCTGCAGCTGCATTTAAGAGCGGGATCGCAACATCGGCTTCATTCAAATTGGGCAGTTTTGATTCGCACAGTGATAATGATCAACGTCAATTCAGCCAAATGGATGGCTATCTCAGTGTTGTTGATCACCTGCTGGATCAGTTAGAGCATCAGGGGGTTGCCGATCAAACAACAGTAGTATTATGTTCAGACATGGGTCGAAAACCTTATTACCATGATGGTGGTGTGGGCGTTAGTGAAGGCAAGGGGCATTGGCCAATATCGAGTATGGTATTCATGGGTGCAGGGGTGAGTGGTAACACGGTTGTAGGTGGTACTGACGACAACTTAAGACCGATTAAACTAAACGCCAATACATTGAACCCCGATGAAAACGGCATCGCTTTAACCAGTGAATCAATACACAACGCATTACGGCGCATGTCGGGATTATCTGGTTCTGTGCTTGATGAAAAATACCCAATAAGCGGGCCATTTATGAATTTGTTTGCTTAGAGCTTTATCCGTATTTTAGCAAGTAACGAGGACAGGCCTTTTGCCCTAAACGCACAAAACAAGACCTAACCCTCGAGAACTTTAAACCGCTAGCCCACTCCCTATGTGAGGCTAATAA
>JAPYOO010000068.1:0-10869 GCA_029938135.1 Bermanella sp.
AACGCAGATTTACCCAGCCCTACTAGCCCTCACTGCTCCCATGAGGGAGCTGGCGTAGTCGCTGTTTAATTTATCAGGAAACCCCATTGGCGATGGTGCCTTAGAATGAATTAAATGAAGCCGACAGCGTAATCAATAATTTGGCCACTGAAAGTGCTCACCATTCCCAATGCCATTATCCCCACCCTTTTAACCACGACTATTTTACCGGCGGCTACAACACCTGTACTCACGACTCTATTGAGGGTGGCGTGATTGATGGTATTCAAATACAGAGCCATTAAAATTTGTAAATTCTGGGGAAGATACACGCCTAGATTATTCGTTAAAACTCAGCCAAGGGATATTTCAATTTGTACGACACTAGTATGGTTTTGACTTAAAAAATCTATAACCCCCCTCCCCTTTCATAAAGGAACCTAGAAGAAGCTAACTTAGCGGCTACACTGACAATATACTGAATAAATTGAGTATGGCATGAGCTTAAAAAACCGCTTAATCCTGTATTTTTTCCTGGTGGGCGTATTATCCACTAGCATGTTGGCATTTGTGCTTAATCGCAGCCTCCATGCAGATGCCCTTATATTGTTGCAGCAAGCCAGTCAGAGTCAGCTCATTGCTTTTCGCGAACAAAAGAAAGTGCAACTTGAAAGCTACTTTACACAAATGCGAGACCAACTATCACAAGAGGCAAGCTCTGCCAGAGTCACCTCTGCCGCTGCTGATTTCATTATGGCGTTTGATGAAGTAAAAGGCTCGCACGCTCGTCAAGCCGAAAACAGCAGTCCATTACAACAATTTTACCAAGCCAGTTTTGGCGAGGAATATCAAAGACAAAATCAACAGCCCGCACCTTGGCAGACACAATATGAAGGTTTAAGCCCCTATGCTAGGTATATGCAACATCATTACATCGCCCAAAATGAACACGGTTTAGGTGAAAAACATAATTTAGTTCGAGCAAATGCCCAAGAATCCTATGACCAGTTCCATCAGCAGTATCACCCCGATTTTGTTCGTTTCTTAGAGACTTGGGGGTATTACGACGTATTCATTGTGAATCCTGCAGGCGACGTGGTGTACAGCATATTTAAAGAGCTGGATTATGCCACCAACCTTAATACCGGCCCCTATGCCGACAGCGGTTTATCAGAAGCATTTAAGCGCGCAAAATCTCTTAAGGCTGGAGAGACATTATTAACCAATTTTGCAAACTATCTGCCCTCCTATGATAATGATGCCGCCTTTCTTTCTTCGCCTATCTATCAAGATGCTCAACTACTGGGCACCATTATTTACCAAATCCCCATTAACCGTATCAACCAATTAATGACCAACGGTGGCCTATGGAAAACCGTGGGCATGGGCGACAGCGCCGAAACCTATCTAGTGGGTCCAGATCAGCATTTAATTAGCGAATCACGGTTTTTTTTAGAAGACCCAAGCGGCTACTTTGAGGTCTTGGCAAACAATGATATGGCCAGCATTGCTAAAATAGTAAAAGCCAAAGGCTCTACCATTGGGGTACAACCAGTACGTACCCCTGGAGTAAAAGATGCGCTTGCTGGCAAAAGCCACTTTCAGAAATTTAACGACTACCGCAGTGTCCCCGTATTTAGCGCCTATTCACAAGTCGATTTAGGCGATGATGTGAAATGGGCATTAATGAGTGAAATAGATGTGGCCGAAGCACTGCAAGCGGCTACGGTGCTTGGAGATAATCAACTCTCCAGTACCCTTTGGGTGATGGTCGTCGTCATAACAGGCTGCATTTTGCTGGCCTGGTTAATGGCGGTACGCCTAGCAAACCCCATAAAACACCTTGCTGAAATTTTCACTAATATTTCAAGTGGCGAAGCCGACCTTACTCAACGTATACCAAAACAACACTTTCTTGAATTGCAGGCCGTAAGGAACGGTTTCAACGCATTCTTAGAACAAATAGAAGCCATAGTTCAGCAGGTAAAGATGTCGGGAGATAATCTAGACAGGCTCTCAGATAGCCTAGAAAAAACCGCCATTAATACCACTCAAGATACCCTCTCACAAAAAGATACTACTGTTGATGTGGCCACGGCCATGGAGCAGTATATTCAAGCTATTCATGAAGTTGCCAATACCACTGGCGAGGCTTCCTCGGAATCTAGATCGGCCGCGACAGAGTCCCGAGAAAGCGCGCAAAAATCCCGGCTGGCCAGTCAACAAATTAGCTCATTAGTAAAAAATTTAGACCATTCCACAGGGGTCGTTAAACGCCTTGAATCTGAGGTGAATGAAATTAAAGAAGTGTTATCCACCATTGCCTCTATCGCAGATCAAACTAATTTATTGGCCCTTAATGCCGCCATAGAGGCGGCACGTGCTGGCGAACAAGGTCGTGGATTTGCCGTCGTGGCCGATGAGGTACGCTCTCTTGCCGCACGCACACAACACACGACCGTTGAGATTCAAAGTAAAATGGATGAACTGCAGCGAGCCGCTCATGAAACCGTAGACAGTATTCTTAAAGCCACTGAACTAGCTGAGTCTGGCTCTAGTGAAGTGAGTTCTGTGGCCGAACAACTGGACTTATTAGAAAAAAGAGTCGTGGGAGTCACCCTGCGTAACGACTCCATCGCCACCGCCACCGCGGAGCAATTAAATTCAGCCAAGGAAATTACCGATAGCATAGAGAGCATTAAAGAAGTGAGCGAAAGCGTCAACAAAAGCTCTGTGGGCGTACAAGATTCTATTGAGAAAATGCACGTTATCTCTATGGGTATCAATGTGTTGATGAGCCGCTTTAAAGTGAATCAGGAAAATTTACTGTTGTCGGCATCGACTAAGCGCTCTGAATCCATGGAGAAGATTGAAAAAGTGAACAAAGGCTTAAGCTAATCCCAGCCTTCATACCTTCTACACACTTGCTCTGAAGCGTAAAGATAAGGACTCAGCGTCGCCTAAAGCATCTACTATTGGTAGCCTTCCCTGGAAGGCAATAAGCATTTCTTCGAAAGCCCGCCTCCTCTTATATTTGAGAAGTGAATTAGACGTAAAGCCAAAGACTACAAGTAATTAGTAGAGGCGCCCTTAAGCGCTCATTGCTTCTTTTTTGTCCTGTAATCCATTTTCTTTGTAGCTAGTGGCTGCCTGTTGCGCAAGGTATGCCTGACTATTTACCGCGCGTAATACTTGCCCCATTTTAGTTTTACCTAAGTCTTTAGAGAACTCACAGTTTTGCCACGCCACTTGGCCGGCAATCATCACCATAGGTACCACTGCATCACTGCGATTTACCAATTGCTCATGGCCAAATTCACGACGCGCAACTCGCTGAACATTGGCTTCACTGTCGTAGCTGGCCAATGATACTGGGTCCACTAAAATAATATCCGCCATTGCACCTATGTCTAATGTGCCCCCGTCTACTCCAAAAACCTCGGCGGCATCTAGAGTTAAACGTTTCACTAAATAACTCACGTCCCTATCCCCTCCTTGCATGGCCAACTGCAGACTGCGCAAGTTGCCATCATAAAAGGCCATATTAGTTAAGTGAGCACCACTGTCGTTGAAACCTGGCAAGAGTAGTGGGTCCATTAATAATTCACGTACGGTTTTAAGGTCACGATTGGCACTAACCGTGCTCCACTTTAAATCGGTATCGAAGCTTCTTAGCATTTGCAATACGAACTCACCCTCCGTGCGGATGTGTTCAAAGTCTTCACTGATAAAAGCTTTCTCGGCAGGCGTCATATTGTCGGGGCAGTCTTGTGCTTTAAACGCCATAATACGCATGTATACATCGTTAAAACTTAAGCCCTGCCAATACGCCTGCGGACAGGCTTCTATAAACATATCTTCCATTTCACGGTTAAATGCATAGTCCTCTAAATTGAGTGCACGTTTAATGGTGGATAATCCTAAACCCTCTTTGCCTTTCATCCACATTTCAATAAATGCATGGGCAAATTTTGCATTGTTTATTAATTTTAAGCGCCCTTCACGGTCTTCCAAATCCAACTCATTTAACATGCGCAGTTCAGGAATTTCTTCAGCTAAGGGCATGATAGGACCGTCAGCATACACTTTGAATCTTGCCCCCAACGCCTGCAAATAAAACTTTCCATCGATATATTTACTGTTTAATACTTTACTGAGTAAGCGTGCAAGGCGTAACAGTTTAAAATTATTGTGTACATCAAGTGCCGCCACCAACGTTGTTTTAAGCGCTTTACCATGAAATCGACCACTGGTGAGCAAAAACGTTTTTAACGTTTCTATCACACTGTCTTTAGGAGGGGTCGCTTGCCAAAGGCCTTCTTTTTCACGCACTACCTCTAACAACAATTTAAGTTCTTCATATTTAGCAAATTGAGTAGGAATGGTTTTATGAGTATTGGGCTGGTTGGATAAATAATGAAACGGCAAGGCGTCAGTGCTTAGACCCACGTAACCCTGATTCATAGCATCATTCAAAATGACACGCATAGCGTCTATTTCGTCGCAACTAGGATCTCGACTAATACTGCCCTTAAACCCCATGGTCTGAATACGCAACATGCTGTGAGGTAACAGCGTCACCACATTAGGACCTAGGTTTAAGCCCTCTAAATGGTTTAAGTAATCCTTTGGATTATCCCAATTCACGTTATCAGCACAGTTTTTCAAAACTGATTTAGGGATATTTTCTACGCGGGCGTAACAATCAACAATAGGATCGGCACCATCTTCACGCTGGGCACCAAACGCCAAGCCTAAACTGCAATTAGCAATCACCACACTCGTGGTGCCATGACGGGTGGACTCGGGCAATCCAGGCGCCAGTTCAAGTTCTAAGTCATAATGGGTATGTATATCAAACAACCCTGGCATCACCCACTTACCACTGCCGTCTATTACCTTTCGAGCACGAGTTTCATCAATATTCAGCCCACGGGCAATAATTTTTTTATCCTTAACGGCGATATCCTCTACCACCGGATCCAGTCCACGGTTAAATAGCTTGGCATTTTTAATAAGGTAATCGTACATAACCACGTCCTCTGTATTAAGAATAAGAAAAGCGCTTGCAGGCCTCATTTCAGTAAAAATAAGAATCCACAGGTGGGAGATAAATTTAGATCATCAAATGGCCATTATTATTATTTTAACAACCAGGAAATTAAACCTATTCAAAAATAGAAAAGAGTGGCAAAAGAGTCAAGGTGAAATAGCGGTATATGAATCATAGAGGGAAAAAACAAAAGACAAGTTACGCCAAATGAACTTAACAGGTAATAACAGGCTTATTAGGTCTAACTTTTTAGAGTTAATTCATATCCAGTATTTTAATTATCATTAAGTAGGATTAGCCTTTACTGGAAAACCAGTCTGCCCGTAAAGGCTAATCCCTTCATTATTTACTGGCGTAACGCACCATCATTTGCATAACCGCACCAAAGGTTCTTGGAAATACCCTTGCTTGCCAATAAGAAATTTTAGCCATTAAACCCGGCACAATAATAAACCGATTTTTAGCAAGGCCTTTAAGGGTGGCTTTGGTCACCGCACTGGGTTGCAACAAACCGCCAATGTCTTTGATAAAACGGGTTTGCGGTAAAATGTGTTCGGATTCAGTGGCCACCATAGGGGTGTCTACTTCCGGCGGACACACCACACTCACACCCACATTAAATTCTGCCAGCTCTTGGCGCATGGCACCGGCCATACCCACCACTGCAAATTTAGAGGCACTGTAAGCGCTATAGCCGTAAGTTGAGATAATGCCTCCCAATGAACTGATGAAACATACTTGCCCTGAACGTTTACTGATCATGTCCGGCAAAAAGGCACGTGCCACTGCGCGACTGCCCGATACATTGGTGTGCATGATGGCATCAAAACCTTCATCGCTTTGATCGATAAAGCGCTCACTGGCGACAATGCCTGCGCTTAAAATTAAAATGTCCGGTACGTTCACTTGAGTTTTAATAGTGGCCACGGTTTGCGTTAACTGATCTTTGTTGGCCACATCCACCGAAAACGCCAATATTTTTTGCGAGGCATTACTCACTAAAGCCTTACATTCAGCCACGGCGCTGTCTAAGCGGGCTTGATTACGCGCCAGCAATACGATGTTGGCCCCTTGTTTACTGTAAGCTCGGGCAATGTCTAAACCGATACCGCTTGATCCACCGGTAATAACCACTGTTTTCATGTGAATTTTCCTATTATTTTTTAGTGAGTGTAACCAGCCACACCCATCATTTATTGCTTTTAGGTGACATATGCACTTATCCATCCCTAGCACCGCGCGATTAGGTACAAGGATGTGAGTACTAAGGGTTTACCCACATCTTTTGTTTTTTTCACAAGTTTAAGCATGTGCAAGGGTAATTATAATAAGCCATGTTACCAACATGAGTCCCGCTGAATACTGGGTGCTGCAGGAAGAGGGTTCGCTTTCATACATTACTCGCTTTGAACACTTTCATGGCATTGGCCATGCGCGGTAATACAATGAGCTGACTTTTGAAATCTGTTTACGCTTCATACACGTATTGATTGGCCGAAACTTTAAAGGCCTCCGGCTAAAACTATCTCACAAGCCCATCTCAAATTTAAAATTTAACCGTTAGTATTTATCGCTACCCATAACAGGTTTTAATAAGCAGGTTGAGGAATATTTAAAACAAAAAAAATGTTCCGCCTTACGTCAATTAATTTTATGATGTCACTGAAACCACACAATAAGAAACGATGCTCTTTGGCAGTAGACAGTTGATGCATGTTAAGTTTATTTAAAGAGAAAATACAAAAGGCAGGTTCAAATAACGCGGAAAAAAGAAATGCTCGGGCAGGGCCCGAGCATTAAGGCTTATAGCACCTTAAGAATACCAACCAATACAACGGTTAATACTAGGCTGCTAACAATCACACCGCGTACGGTCGTCATTGGACCTTGCTTACCTTTAAGTCCATTGATGAACAAGGCAGCTACAATCGCCAAGGCAATCCACATAGCAGTTGATCCTACACCCATGCCGTATCCGCCAAAATGAGGTCCTGCCATCATGCAAAATGCCATAGGAGCAGAGAACAATACGTTAGTACGAGATGCTAACAATGCTTTAGGACCGGCTGCAGCGGCATCGCCTTCAACAATACCCAATGCAATTTTTTGGTTTGGCCAAATAATCATCCATACGTTCATGAACATTAATGTACCCAATGCAGCACCGACCACGATGAAGTCATTCATCACGTGCATTTTACCAACGCCTGCTAACAACACTAAACCCGTTAGGAAAGTGAACATAGCGCCCCAACGGAACCACCAAAGTGCTTCTGGTGCTAGCTTGGCTTTTGCATCTTTTAGGCCTTCAGGAGTAGCTGCTTTAAAGTAGCCACCTTGAATGAAGTTGAAGTAGTACAAAAGACCAATCCACGTCATACCGAATAACAAATGGCCCCAACGAGCCAACATGTTTACTAAATCCATGATTTCCATAATTTACTCTCTCATTTTATAATTAACTAAATTTTGCGAAGTATTCGTGTCATTTAGTTTAAATTTATCAATCTCTTTGAAAAATAGCCTTTCACTGTAAAACAATCAACTTATTTTGATGTAAATCAATGGATTGCCGCAATAAATGCGGTATTGAAAGCCTGTTTATTGAACTAGCACCAGTTTAGTGAAAGACCTTTTCCAGTAGGGTATTATTTGCACCGCTTAAATGATGAAAAATTAACAAAGGAATTTTAGTGAACGAAGACAAGATTTATCAGTTAGCCGACATCGCGGCGGCGGCACAAACACAAATTAAACAAGAGTTTTCCAACTTAGACCCTGTGATCAACATTAGTCGTGCCATGCGAAAGTCGGGTTATCCCGCCGATACAATGACGATAGAGTGCCTAACCAGTAAAAAACGTATTTTGTTTATTTATCACGATGATCAACCCCAACAACTTAAATTACAGTATGGCTACAGTGATCAGGATCCGGGTGAGGACTATGTGGATGTGTCTTTAGAAGAGTTTACTCAAGACAATATTGTTAACTGGATTAAAACGTATTTTTTAAAAGACAGAGACTAGCGGGAAATAAAATAGTTAAAAAAAAGGATGACAACCTAGGTTGCCACCCTTTATTTATAGGCTTACTTTTTATAGGCCTATTTCTTTTTAGCTTTAGGGCGCTTGGCTTTGCTTACCCTAGACGCCATTTTTTTACCTTGGTTAGCACCGGCTGCATCACGTGCTGAACTCACTTTATTGGTGCGTCCCGGTTTAGACGAGCGAGATACGGTTTTAATCAATGAATCACGGCTGGTCACTTCAAAACCACGTTTCACAATACGCTGAATACGGCCACCAATTAAACGCTCAATACTGTCCAAAGAACGCTCTTCTTCACGGCTCACAAACGAAATCGCAACACCTTCTTTACCCGCACGTCCGGTACGGCCAATTCTATGAACGTAATCTTCAGCAAGGTAAGGCAGGTTATAGTTTACAACGTATTCCAAACCTTCAATGTCCAAACCCCTAGCCGCCACTTCGGTGGCAATAAGTACTTGAATTTTATTGTCCTTAAAATCCGCCAGCGCACGACGACGAGCACCTTGGCTTTTATCGGCGTGGCACACAGCCGCATCTACCTTTTCACGCTTAAGACTCGCCATTAAGCGGTCGGCTTGTTCTTTAGTACTGGTGAATACCAATACCTGAAACCAGTTGTATTGCTCTAACAACTTTAAAAACAAATCAATCTTGCGACGCTCTTCCACTGGGTACACTACGTGCTCAATGGTGTCGGCGGTAACGTTTTGCTTATCAACACGAATTTCTTCGTGGTTTTTTAATATTTTATGAGACAACTCGTTTACTGCGCGCGACATAGTGGCCGAGAACAATAACGTTTGACGCTCTTTAGAGGTTTGCTGAAAGACGGTACGTACATCATCAATAAAGCCCATATCGAGCATACGGTCGGCTTCGTCTAGCACCAAGAAGTTAGTATTCGCCAAATTCACATTACACTGGGTAAGGTGTTCAATTAAGCGACCCGGTGTGGCAATTAATATATCCACACCCGCTTTCAATTTACGCTCCTGGCCGCCCATTTTAACACCGCCATACGCCGCCAATACTGTAAAAGGCAAGAATTGAGCATATGCACCAATAGTATTAGCCAGCTGTTCAGCCAATTCACGTGTCGGCGTTAAGATCAAAGCACGTGGGTAGCAACCCTTGGTTTCTTGTGGCTTATCTAACATTTGCTGCAATATAGGTAAGGCAAATGCCGCTGTTTTACCGGTACCGGTTTGGGCGTTAGCAAGTACATCCTTACCACGACGGGCAGGTATAATGGCCATTTCTTGAACTGGCGTCATTTTAGTGTAACCGCAAGCATCCAAGGCTTTTAGGATATTTGGGTCTAACCCTAAAGATGAAAAATTCATGTGAAAACCTCGTTGATGTGCGGGTGCTAAAATGCGAGGGCGGATTATAAAGGATTTTGCGCACTTAGGTGGCTTGATTATAGTATTTAACGGCAGAATGGGTTAATAACTCCCCTGCCCCGCCTGATGCACTGTTCACTTAAACTCAACAACCATATTCCAAATAAGCGGATTATCTCTTATTGGATACAGGTTAAAGTAGCCATTCCTTCTGTGGAGTACAAAAAATGATCAATCAAAATATCAAGTGGATTATGCTGGTGGCAGGCGTCATTACCTTTACCATGATTTTTGCCCTGTTTAGCCCCCACCAAGCGCTCAATACTATGTTTGGTTTAACGATAGATGGAGAACTTGGCGAGTTAATTGTGCGCAACTGGGGAACTTTAATCGCATTAATTGGCGGCATGCTTATTTACGCAGCCTTCCAACCCCATTTACGCCCCATGGTATTGGTGGTCAGCGGCTTAAGTAAAATAACCTTTATTGCCCTGTTAATAACCCACGGCTTTGCCCAGAAGATGCTGCCTACCTTAGTGATGGACAGTGTATTTGTATGCCTATTTGCATATTACCTGCTTAGCAACATGCCGACAAATGCCAGCGAAGACCTTTAGATGCTTGCAAGCAAACCTTAATGACCTATTATTTTAGCCACGAATATTTAGGCATTAGGAAAAGAATATGAAACCCTTAACAACACTTGCTTTTAAGACGTGCGATGCCAATACACCTCAACTTACCCACAGTGAGATACAGGCGCTTTTACCCCAGTGTGAAGGCTGGCAAATAGTTGAAGAGGCGGGGGTTAATCAGCTTAGAAAGACATTTATAACTAAAAACTACACCCGCTCTATGGCGTTTACCAATAGCGTGGCCAAACTTGCCGACTCGGTTGACCATCACCCTAAAATGATTGTGGAGTATGGTCGCGTCACCGTAACGTGGTGGAGTCACAATATTAAAGGGTTACACATAAACGACTTTATCATGGCCGCTAAAACCTCTGAGTTGTTTTAGATAATCACCACTAACACGCCATTACTATTTCAACGCTAAGCTTCTGTCTTTGTATTCACTCGGAGTGACTTGATACCAGACCATAAAGGCACGACTAAATGCACTTTGCTCTGAATAGCCCAGCAATAGCGCTATTTCGGTAAGCGTTAAATGGTTTTCCCGTAAATACTGGGCGGCCAATTCTTTACGAACCTGACGCAAAAAATCTCTGAATATAAAGCCCTGCCCCGCAAGCCGTCGGTGCAACGTACGCGATGATATGTGTAACTTGCCCGCTATGTGCGCGGCACTGGGTTTACCTTCGTGCAAGGCACGGGTAATGGCCTGTTGCAGACGCAATTCAAAAGGCACTTCTTTCTTTAAAGGCACCTCTGCATCAAACGTTATCTCTTTATTTAAAAGCGGGCTATTTTTTAACGGG
>JAPYOO010000068.1:10969-16807 GCA_029938135.1 Bermanella sp.
CGGGCTATTTTTTAACGGGGCATTACTTGCGGGCAATTTGTTTTTGGCCTGCTCAATTAAAATAGTGTGCAGCCCAGAGTCCTGTGAGCTTATGGGGTGAACAAGGTAGCGGCTATCAAACGAAAGGCTTAAATGGCTTTGCCCAAATTCAACATCACAGCCATACAAATCTTTATACAGCTGAACGGGTGCACTTGATTGATTGGTAAAGGACAGGCTTTCAAGCCCTAAGTGATCATCCTGCAAACAATGGCGCATAATCGATAACAACGAGGCGGTAATCACTTCGTCGGAAGCTTGGGTAGAATAACCATGATCGTTATCCCACGTAATAATACATCGTGTGCCCTTTAAGCGAATACGCGCACGGTTGCCAGCGTATACCAACGGCTGAAAACGCTCAAAACAACGCAGCGCATCCAGTAAGTTGGCACTGGTTTGCGTAAGGTAACCCATAATGCCAGTTTGCTTAGGTTCGGTAGACAAGCCAATTATGCTGCCAAGAGCCGGCTTGTTAACCAGCACCATTAATTCTTCCAGCAACTGCCACCAAATACTAAATGAAATAGCATGGCGCTTCGCTAACAGCCCTAACTTTTGCTGAAAATCGGGCAGCTCAAGGCCTTCACGGCTAATGTATCCCTGTAATATCCCGATGGCGTCGTGACTTATGAATAAGTCGTCTAGTTCTCTCATGGCCTAGATTGTCAAATATCAGGCAGGGTTCGTCAATTGTTTTATCGCCCCTTACCTTAAAATACGGCCTTAGAATATTGCTATAACAATAATTAAGGGGCACTCATGAGCGACGTGTTACACGCAATTGCATTCATCCTCACCTTTGGGGTTATCTTCATGGCCATTATCGCGGCCGAATATTTGTATTGGCGAAAAAAAGGCAAACACGACATATACCATTTAAAAGAAACCGCCGCCAACATCAGTACCGGTTTTTTATATAAAGTATTTGATGGCATTGCAGTGGCGGTGTTTATTCAGGTGTTTTATGAATATGTACGCGGCTTTGGTTTTCAATACACCCCGGATAATCTAGCCGTGGGCATATTATTACTATTTATAGCCTGCGATTTTTTCTATTACTGGTTTCACCTTTCCATGCATAAAATCCGCTGGTTTTGGGCGGTGCATGTAACCCATCATTCATCACAACGCATGAATTTTTCAACGGCCCTGCGTCAAAATTTTTTAATGGACTTAAACTTTGCTTGGGTTTTATGGTGGGTGCCGCTGGCGTTAATTGGATTTGATAAAAATTGGGCCATCATTGCCATTGAAACCAGCCTTGCGTATCAGTTTTTTATTCATACTGAACTTACTGGGCGCATTAAAGGTTATGATTTTTTCTTTAATACCCCGCAGCATCACAGAATTCATCACGGCTGTAAATCTTCGCAAATTGATACTAACTTTGGTGGTGTATTAATTATTTGGGATAGGTTGTTTGGCACGTTTGTAAGTGCCAAGCAGGCAGGCGAGCTGCGTTATGGTTTAACGTCACGCCAACCGACTAGTTTAAACCCCTTGCGTTTAAACTTAGAAGAATTGGTATGTATGTTTAGGGATGTATGGGTGCACAAGGATTTAAGAATTTTAATTAAATCCCCAGACTGGGTAAATGAAAAATACCCTCAGAAATAAGACTCTTTCAGTATTACTTTTAAGGGCTAGGGGCTTATGCCCCTACAGCCATCAATTCACTCAGCGTTAATTTAAGGTCTGAAATTTCGTCTTTAAAATACACTAATTGCTTAGGGGATAACGTGGCGTAAATATCATTCAGCAACTGTGCACCTAACTCTATTTTAAGTGCACTATTTTGTTTTAGTTCATTACTTTTGTATTGACCACTTTCAACAAATAAATTGTACAGATTATCGGTTAACGCCGCTCCGCTAAACTGCGTAAACATGCCCCGTGCTATGCCCTGTAGTGTTGTATTAAAGTGAATATACGCCAAAGTATTTGATGACGTTTTATTAATGTACTCTTGAATAATGAGCTCTTGCTGCTCGCTGACTGCCCCTAAAAAATCGTCAAAGGTATCATGTAGTTTTTCAAAGCGCTGCTCTTGTACTTTTACACTCGATAACTCGTTAAATTCCTCTTGTGACTCTTCATTTTTACTGTGTAAGTTATCAAATAATTCAGTGACTTGATTTTTGGATAAGTCTGCGGCCAACTGAGTTAAGCTTAAGTTTGCCTTATTACGTACTCGTGAAAGGTGCCCACGTACTTGCACAATATGGCTCAGCCATAGTGGCGCAGACATATCCCCATTATTTACATCATTTTGTAAACCCGTTAATTGATTGTGGTACACAGGTAACTCAACCTGGCGGTGCCAAATTAATAAATCATCAAGCAAGGTTTGTAGTTTTTCTTCTTGCGCAGTGTTTAATTCTACATAGTCGTCCACGTACCATGAAACTAACCAATCTAAATGGTTGTAAGCCATTTGATTAGAACACCCCACTAGCAATATTAATGCTAGAGCCAAACTAATTTTTTTAGGCACAAATTATTCCTTAAATTTTTAGCACCCCATTTACTAAGGTTAGCCTATGGCCTTAGCTCTAATGGATCAAGGGCTTGTTGATAAGTACAAAATTAAGAGTTCATTAAACCCATAATACGCACCGGCATCCGTTTTGCACCCCAGCGACCAGGCAACTCTTGAAAGCGACCGGGAATACCATGGCCGCAAGTTTTACAGTACCCGCTATTATCTCCGTGGGCGCAAAGCTGCCAGTCGCCTAATACATACCAATCACGTTCAATTAGTCGTTGCTTGCACTCTGGACAGTAAGTGCTGCTGCCCAGTTTGTCGTGCACATTGCCTGTGTATACATAATGCAAACCACAGTCTAAGGCTATATCACGGGCTAGGGTTAGAGTAGCTTGAGGAGTATGGGGGGCTTCTAACATCTTCCAATCTGGGTGAAAGGCCGAAAAATGCAGGGGCACATCTGGTCCCATATTTTCAAAATGCCATTGGCATTGCTGGCGTAACTCTTCTTCTGAATCGTTTTGCTCTGGTATAAGCAAGGTTGTTATCTCAAACCAAACTGAGGTTTCTTGTTTTAAATACATTAAGGTATCTAATACTGCGGCCAAACTGCCACCACATATTTTTTTATAAAAGCTTTCGGTAAAACCTTTTAAGTCTATATTGGCCGCATCCATGTGTTGGTAAAAGTCTTCTCTGGGTTGTGGGCACATATAACCAGCGCTCACCGCCACCGAATTTATGCCCAGTGTTTTGCAGGCATCGGCCACATCCATGGCATATTCCATAAACACCACCGGATCATTATAGGTAAAGGCAATGCTTTTACAGCCCATTTGTTGCGCTGTGTGTGCCAGTTGATTTGGCATTGCGGTGTCACACAGGGTATCCATTTCGCGGGACTTAGACATGTCCCAGTTTTGGCAAAATTTGCAGGCTAGGTTGCAACCCGCGGTGCCAAACGATAAAACTGAACTGCCGGGGTAAAAGTGGTTTAAGGGCTTTTTTTCAATGGGGTCGATGCAAAACCCAGATGAGCGCCCATAGCTGTACAGTTTTATTTCTCCGTCTTCACGGCCACGTACATAACACACCCCGCGCTGACCTTCGCGCAATTTACAAAAACGGGGGCATACATCACATTGAATACGACCGTCTTCTAATGTGTGCCAATACTGAGTTGAAATAACCGATTGATCAGCCATAAATATCGCAACATTTAGCCACTTTGGTCCTTTAATTATAGAAGTTTGTACAGACAGGTCTAAAATTATTCTATAAGCAATTTTTAATGCGCTCATGATTAAAGGACATGAATACAAACAACTCTATTAGGCCAGCGGCTGTGGCTGGCACGTTTTACCCCAGCGACCCTGCCCTGCTATTGAACATGGTAAATGGCTTTATAAGTGCGCAACAGAGTGACAACAGAAAAACCATTGCCACTAGCCCTACAGGTCATAAGAACATTAGGGCGCTCATCGTGCCCCATGCAGGCTATATATATTCTGGCGCTATTGCGGCAAGTGCTTATTCATTATTAGCATCGTTGAAGGAGGATATTCGTCGTGTAGTTTTACTGGGGCCCTCTCATCATGTGGCATTTAAAGGCATTGCCGCCAGTCGTTGTCAGTATTTTCAAACCTCTTTGGGTGATATTAAGTTAGACCATGAATCCATTAAGGCCTTGCAGCCATTTCCTCAATTTACCTATCTAGAAAAACCCCACATAGAGGAGCACTGCTTAGAGGTGCAATTGCCTTTTTTACAAAGCCAGCTCGATGATTTTTTATTAATCCCTTTAGTCGTAGGCCACACGCCAGCTGAAGAGGTGACAGAGGTCATTAATTATTGTGCAAAGCTGCCACACACGCTCATTATCATTAGCACCGATTTAAGTCACTTCCACCCCTATGAACAGGCCCAAGCCATAGATGCTGAGACCTGCCAAAAAATACTAAACTTGGATTCAACGTTAGTAGGTGATCAAGCTTGCGGCTGTTGTCCGTTAAACGGTTTATTGCAATGGGCAAAACAGGCTGGGTTAAAAATTGACAACCTAGCCTTAAAAAATTCCGGCGACAGTGCTGGCACTAAAGACTCGGTCGTGGGGTACGCTTCGTATGTCTTATATGAATGATGCACAACAAAAGCAATTGTTAACCCTAGCCCGTGAAGCTATTCAATACAGCCTAGAGCAGGGCCAAGTCTTACGGGTAGACAAAAAACGGTACCCGCCCGAATTACAGCAACAAGGCGCAAGCTTTGTGACCTTGCAAAAATCCGCTGAGTTACGCGGCTGCATTGGCACTTTGCAGGCTTATCAAAGCGTGGTTGAAGACGTGGTTGAACATGCCCACGGCGCTGCTTTTTCTGACCCACGATTTCCAAGGGTCAGTCTTGATGAACTAGCTGAAATACACATAGAAATATCGCTATTATCCCCGCAAACGCCCATTCAGTTTGAATCTCAGGCTCACTTACTAGAGCAACTTCAGCCCTTTAAAGACGGACTGACCATTGAAGGTTTCACCTCAAATGGGCCCCTAAAGGCCACCTTTTTGCCGCAAGTATGGGAAAGTTTGCCCAACCCCAAAGAGTTTTTAAACCAGTTAAAACGCAAAGCGGGCCTTAGCACCGAGCACAACGACAACATAGTAAAAGCCTATCGCTACCAAGTACTTTCTTTTGCAGAGACTAGTTAACGAGAATAGCTGAAGAGGCTAATTACAGTGAATAGTTAAAGAGCCTAGTTAAAAACCCCGTTTGAAGTTCACCCCCTAAATTTAGCCAGCTAACATTTCACGGTGGCCCCCAGCCCAAACCTGCTTTAAAATACCCCACATTATTGACCCTTTGCATCGAGATATTATGGACATTCTAGACACTGTCACCACATATTGGGGCTGGACCGGCATAGAAGCTGAGCGCGTTATTGCCATCAATGAATTTGGCAACCTGATTATAAAAGACGCACAGGGAAAATTTTGGCGTTTATGCCCAGAGGATGTGTATTGCGACATCGTGGCCCAGGACGACAACGACTATAACGAATTAGTAAAAGATGAAGAGTTTAACCAAGACTGGTTTATGGAAGTGGTATTGCAAAAAGCCGTGGCCAAATTTGGTGAATTAAAAGACGGTGATAAATACACCCTAGCCGTGCCTGAAGTATTGGGCGGCACCTATGGTGGAGCGAACCTTAAAATGGTGCCGCACGAGCGTATTATTTCGTTTTACGGTGAACTGGCCAAAGAAATTAACGACGCCGCTGATGGTGCTAAAATTAAAGTGGGTTCCATCGTTTAGAG
>JAPYOO010000068.1:16907-18865 GCA_029938135.1 Bermanella sp.
ATGGTCGTAAGCCCAGTTATACACCATCACAAATACAAAAAAGAATGCGACCATAGTTAAGTCCATTAGCAATACCGTTACAAAGCCCTTATCTAAAGCCAACATTAACAATGGCGTAGTCACCAACACCATACCCAGTTCAAAAAATAGCCCGTGGACCACCCTCAGTTTTAAGGTGCGTGTTAGGCGCTCTTCGCCATATACGCGATCAAAGGCGATGTTATAAAAATAGTTAAACACCATAGCCACCAGCGAGATTACCAACGCCAATGCGGTTAAGTGGCTCACATCGTTATTGACCACAAACGTGGCCGCAAACACAGTACATAGCACCGCCAATACTTCTAATAATACACTGTGAAAAATACGCTCTTTAGTTCCCATATCCGCCTCGCTATTGATTAGTAACGCCAGTCTATACAAAAAACCGATTGTACAAAGTTAGTTACTATCTAAAATAGTGATAGTAGAGCGATACAAGAAGAGGTTAACAATGGTGAATTTTCAGCAACTAAGCATGTTTGTAGAAACGGTAGAATGCGGTTCATTTTCGGCCTGCGCCCGTAAACTGGGTAAGGCCCAATCGGCGGTAAGCCAGGGCATAAGCAACTTAGAGCTGGATTTTGGCTGTGAGTTATTTGATCGCAGCTCACGTAAACCCCAATTGACTCCCCAAGGGGAACGTTTGTTATCTTATGCTCAGGCCGTATTAAGCCAAGTGCATGAATTAGACTGCGCCGCACAGGCCTTGGCTAACCATGAAGAAAGTGTATTAACCCTAGCCATCGATAGCGCCTTACTGGTGCCCGAGCTTGAACTCATTCTTAAAGAGTTTTCCCAACGTTTTTCGGCCACATCGTTAGAGCTTTTAGCGGTGGCCAGCCCAGATGTATCTGAGCTCATGCAAAGCAGTAAAGCTCACTTGGGATTAATGTTTGCCAACATGAATATTCCCGATTATGCCGATTTATGTTTTGTAGGCAGTGTGCCTTTTTATGCGGTGGCCCACCCCGATCATGCGCTGGCTAAACTGCCAGAAATTACAGTGGCGCAATTGATTTCACATCGGCAAATTTTGCTAAAAGGCTTGAATGGCCGCCAGCTTGAACAGTTTTCGCCCATGAGCGCACAAGTGTGGTGGGCCAATGATTTTTACTTAATCGCCGACCTAGTATTGCAAGACTTAGGCTGGGCCTATTTGCCCTGCCATATGGTGGAAAAAGACATCAAGAACGGCCTACTGTGTAAACTGCCGCTAACCCTAGATCACAAACCGTGGAGCGCACCGGTGGATCGAATTATGCGCAAAAACCAACCCATGGGCCCGGCCCTAACTTGGCTGGCCCACCAGATAAAAGTACGATTTGAACAAAGGTGATGCTTAAGCGGATCTAAAATACATACTAGCCATTTTTTTGCATAATATTAGACGGCAGTCCATCAAGGCTTACTTGGTTTTTTTCATCCCAGTATTCTTTAATGCCGCTTTCCCCTTTTTTTACTGCCCAGTTTTTAAGTTGATCACGTTCATCGACATAATCAAAAAAGGGTACCGCCATACCACACGAGGATTGCACCATTTCAATAGACAACTTAAATATTTGTCTAGCGCCCGGTAATGCAGGAAATATTGCTGATAACTCATTCCACTGCGCATCATTATGATGAATCACTTGTGCAGTGCCGTATAAACGCAAAATCAGTGGATTGCCTTCAAAGGCTGCAAACATAATGGTCATTCGGGGGTGCGTTTGCACATGGGCCGCTGTTTCATTGCCACTGCCTGTGACATTAAGCCAAGCGACCGTTTTATTATCTAAGACCTTAAAGGAGTCCATGCCCTTTGGGGATATATTGACTTTACTATCGCTGGTGGCTGTTCCTACAAAAAACAATTTTTGTTGTGAAATAAATTCAATATTTTTATCCGAGAGCTCTGAAAACTGCTGTCCCATAAT
>JAPYOO010000342.1 GCA_029938135.1 Bermanella sp.
GTATAACCCTCCCATTCAGGGGCCACCACACTCATGGACTTAATGTGTGCGCGTTCAATGGGGACAAACTTGTCACTTTCTGCCACGCTCAGGCAGCTAATGATGCTTAAGACCAATATTGAGAGTAATCGCATGGGGCATCCTGCTTATTATTTTTTGGTATTAACATCTTATAGGCGGGACTTGGGAGGATAAATATATAAAGGTTAGTAGACTAAATGCGCCACCTTATCAGCAGAGGGATAAGCCTTGTTGTATGTGGCACATGCAGCAGCGTTTTTTAGGTGATGGTAATGACTATTGCTGCGCCAGTTCAGTTAATTCTGACAGTGCTTTAGGCATCTCCCCTGAATTCCACTTTTCATATATAGCGGCTAACTTTCCACTGGCTACCAATTTTGGAATGCGCTCATTGTAAATATTGATAAGCTCGCGGGATAAAATATCATCCGAAAATGCGGTAAAAATATCACGGCCAAACGGCATTTCATTCAATGTAAATTCACGCTCGCTTAAACCCTGAGTACGCATGGCTTGCTCAGTACTGTCACGGTCGTTAACAATAAAGTCTACTTTTCCTGACTTAAGCATTTCAATGCCCTCTTTAAGGGTTCTAAATTCCAGTAGTTCAAAATCACGGTCTTTTGGGTCTATTAATTCATAATCTTTAAACCAAGCCACGCGTTTATGGGTAAGGCTAGTGGCGTCTTTCCAGGTATGTGCAAAACTATTTTTGCTTAACGTCACCATGTATTCCACATCGATGGGGTATTTGGGGAATATAACCGCTTCGGCAGAATCACTGTATTCCCCCACAATGGCGTTATAGGTTCGGTAAATACTCACCATCTTAATGGCCCGATTCCAGGGCACAATACGGGTTTTTACTTTAATGCCCTGTGGCTCGTAAATGGCGCGCATTATATCCCAGTAAAGTCCGCTGCCATCCTTGTGGGTATAACCTTGCCATTCAGGTGCCACCACACTTATGGATTTTATATTTTTGCGCTGAAACTCGGTTAAACTTAATGCTTGGCGTTGATACTCTTGTTTGGGTGTTGTTTGTTCCAGAGCGTCTTGCGCGGTGCTTGTTAAACTAATAACGCTTAATAATAAAATGTAACGTAATCGCATTAGAAAACCCTGTTGTTATTGTTAGGTTTCATTTTATTCATGGGGGCTTAATCGGATAAATATCTAATACTGAGTAGAAAAAATGGGCCTAGGGTTTTTAATAACGTCACAGGCCTAGATACTATAAAAGTAGTTGGTTTTGTTATAAAAAGCGTTAAATAGTCATTGGTTTATTCATGCTATTATTAACATTGATGAAACCGGTGAAAATAAATAATGTAATTATTTTTAGTTTTTAATTCGTAATAACGCTCCTACCGAATTTATACACCTCACCCACTCGCATTTTTAGAAAATGGTGCTCGTTCCACTGATTGACATAAGCTTAAGGGTAGCTGTTAGTAAGTGTTGGTACAGATGGCAGGCGTTTTACACAGGAGCGGGTAGCCTAAGAAACAGAGTCTTAGGCTCCCTATTACAACTTAATCTACTAGCTGGTATTCATCTTTTAATATTTGAATAATCTCAGCTTTAGGATCCTCACTGAGGATCAACTTTTTGCCGGTGATTTTTTCGGCAATGCCCATGTACGTGTCGCTAACCTGTTGAAATACATCAGCGGGCAGTGCGTTATCACGGGCCAACGCTTCACGTTCACTCATGCGGTTTTTATTCAGTAAAATATCAGGCTCGGGGAAGCTCTTTAATAATAACTGGCGAAAGCCTTCTTTAGAATTTTCAACAACTTGGCCATTACGGTATTCAGGGCCATCCCAAATACGTGAAGAGTCAGGTGTGCCTACTTCGTCCATGTAAATAAGTTTTTCTTGGCCAGCTGCATCGGTGACGTAACCAAACTCAAACTTGGTATCCACAAAAATTTGGTCAATGTCGGCTAAGGCTTGGCTAATTAACTCAAAGCCTTCAGATAATAGCTTTTCGTAAAGGTCGATGTCTTGCTCTTGGCGTAAAGCAAAGGCTTTGAAGTTGTTGCGGATATCGCTGCGGCTAACGTTGACATCGTCTTGCTCGGGTACACCTGGAATATTGGTTAAAATACCCTTAGTAGAAGGGGTCATTAACAGCTCAGGTAATTTTTGATCTTTTTGAAGGCCTTCAGGCAAGGTAATACCACAAAACTCACGTTCGCCTTTTTCATACGCGCGCCACATAGAGCCGGTAATGTAGCTGCGGCAAATAGCCTCAATCATTACAGGCTTGGCTTTTTGCACAATCCACACAAATGGGTGGGGAATATCCAGTATGTGGCTATCGGCAAGCCCTTGCTCTTTAAACAGCTTAAACCAATGGTTAGATATGGCGTTTAGGGCTGCGCCCTTGCCTGGAATACCCTTTAAACCACCTTCGCCGTGCCAAATGCAGTCAAACGCACTTATGCGATCAGATATCACCATAATGGCCAAGGGCGCATCGCTTGATACGTTGTAGCCTTTTTCTTTAATAAGTCGCTGGCTATCGGCAGGCGTTAACCAATAAACCGAGCGTACTTTGCCGCTGTGCACGGGTTGGTCGGTGCGAATGGGCAGATCGTTATTCACTGCCAGTACAGAATTAGCCAGGCTCATGCTGTGTTCTCTCATGTTTTGGGGTGCTGCCCTGTTAAAGAGGTGGATTCAATGGATGAATGCCGGCCTTTAAGGGTTGCACGCTGACGATACAATAATGGCGCGCATTCTAGCAGAAACGGACTCTTTGCCCAATAACTCACCACATCCTAAATACAGGTTTCGTATACCTAGGAGCATATAGAAAGTGTGCTTTCACCGCACTTTGTCCTAAAACATGAAAACAAGGCCACTTTAAGGCATAATAAGCGCCAAAATTTACACTCATATTATAGACACTGTTGGGACTTCATCATGAGCATTGAGCAAACTCTTAAAAAACGTGCGGGCGACAAGTGTGAACTATGTGCCAACGAACAAGATCTTTCTGGCTTTGAAGTCACCCCAGCCAGCGGCAGTTCAGACCAGTACATTTTAGTGTGTGGTAACTGTAAGGGCCAAATTGAAAACCCCGATACCATCGATGCCAACCATTGGCGTTGCCTAAATGACAGCATGTGGAGCCAAGAGCCCGCTGTGCAAGTAATGGCGTATCGTCAGTTAAAAATGCTGAACAGCAAAGGCGAAGGCTGGGCCAATGATTTACTAGACATGTTGTA
>JAPYOO010000343.1 GCA_029938135.1 Bermanella sp.
AACCTCGACCTGTTAGCCAACAGTTTGTTTCAATGCCAGACCTTAAGCACGACGACTTCTAAATGCATAAACCCCTGCATTTAAAAGCGTACCAAAGAATACGCCCCACTCACTTAAGTTTTCTTTAGGCTGTTTGCCTTTCGCTATACGGGCAAGTTGAGCTTCGTACCAAGTAATATCCAACATCGCCATTTTATCAATTGCGGGCTTACCCGTAGTCAGTTTCTTCAACTGCTGCTTATGGTTTTCATCGGCGATTAGCTTATTAGGAAAATTAGGATCCACCACTGTTGTACGAGCAACACCAATAAAGTCAGTCGCACCTGTATCCAACGCTGCTTGCATCGCTTTAGAAGAACGGAAACCACCAGTAACTACTAATGGCGTATCAACTTGAGAACGTACTTTTTCGGCATAATCTAAGAAGTAGGCTTCACGCTGAAGCGTTGAATCTTTAACGCCTGCGCCCATCATAGAAGGACTTTCATAAGTACCACCAGAGATTTCGATCAAATCAATACCGGCATCGGCAAGCATTTTCACTACCTGCATAGAATCTTCTTCGTTAAAGCCATCTTTCATAAAGTCAGCAGAATTTAACTTAATACCGATCGGGAAATTATCACCTACTTGCTCACGAATGGCGTTATAAACCGACAATACAAAACGCATACGGTTCTCTAAGGAACCGCCCCACTGATCATCACGCTGATTATGACGAGGAGATAAAAACTGACTAACTAAGTAACCGTGAGCGCCGTGTATTTGCACACCGGTAAACCCAGCTTCCTTCGCTAGCGTTGCACTGGTCGCGAACTTCTTAATGATGACTAAGATTTCTTCTTTAGTTAAGGCACGCGGTTTATTAAACCCTTTTTCAAGGCCACGGCTTAAAGAAATTGCTGAAGGTGCAACAGGTTCTTTAACAATGAAGTTAGGAATCTGCTTACCTGGGTGGTTAAGCTGAGTCCAAATGTGCGAGCCATTTTTCTTACCGGCGGTCGCCCAGTTTTTAAATTCTGACAAATCACTTTGTTCATCTAAAACAACGTTCTTAGGCTCACCTAAAGCCGTGCGATCAATCATGATGTTACCTGTCATCGACAAGCCAATATCACCGTCAGCCCAGCGGCCATAAAGCTTGGCCAAACCTGGTTTAGGGTTATGGTCACGAGTGCCTAGTTGCTCACTCATGGCTGATTTAAAGAGTCTATTCTTGATCTCTTGGCCATTTTTCAATACAAAGCTAGAGCCTAATAGTGCTGATGCAGTCATTTTATATCTCTCTTTATGTGCGTCTAATTCTTAGACCGATCGTCTTATAATTACTTTTAAAAAAAGCACAGGCTGTGTGCTTCAAATTTGGTGTGCTTCTAATATTTACTTCTACTTTTCATTTTTTGAGAAGCGTTTCAATCATCAATTCCATAATTTTCTTTACTGGCTGAGTATCCGCCGACATCTTCATTTTAATTAATGCCCCTTCCCAAGCGGCCCAATAAACAGCAGCCATATCATTAGGGCTTATGTCGTCTCGTACTAAACTCTGCTTTTGAGCCTGATCAAAGATACCACTAAAAAAGTTCAGCCACTGGCCCATTGCCCGCTCTAACTCAAGGCGGCACATCTCACTTTCAGCTGAAATCTCGGTAGCGATTGAGCCCACCAAGCAAGACTTCTTATAATCATGACTGGCATATTGCTTAAGGCTGTATAAATAAATCGCCCGCAACTGCTTGACTGGGGATAAATCCTTACCTGCCCCCGTCATAAACTCAGACAGCTGGTTTAACAAGTCTCGGCTGTAATGACCAATCACTTCAGCAACAAAAGCCTCTTTACTGGCAAAGAAGTTATAGAAAGAGCCCTTAGGCACATTCACCTCATCCAATATCTGCTTAATGCCCGTACCGTGGTAGCCATGTATTGATAACTGCTCAATACCCGCTTCGATTAGAGTTTCTCTTGTCTGTTCACTGCGTCTTGGTCTGTTCATACAATTATTTTATGACCGATCGTCTTGGAATGAAAGCTATAAAAAATTATTTTGTGTAAAAAACACTGTTGCTCAGGTGGAACAACCAATAAAAAAGGGGGTAAAGGTGAGAATTTATGCTTCTAAAGACTGCCATCGACCAGTACAGGCAACATGAGCATGGCAGCAACCACTTGAATCCTGTGGACTGAGAGTTGATCAGCTTTAATATTTAAGCACTGTGAAGGTGCCGACCCCCACTTTAGAGCGATCTAAGTTAGTTTTTTGTGTCTAAGTTTTTAAGATCTAATAACCTTGACACTTTCTTGGTAAAAGGTTTCAATACATTAATCAAACAACCGTTTTAATCGGTTGTTTGATTAATAAAAACAAGAGATCATGTATTATGAAAACCTCCTTACACAGTGGACAAACTAAAGCCACTACACTTCCCGCTGTTAATCCAGTCCTTCAGATCATAAAAGTAGCACTACTTGCTGCCTTAGTGACTTTTGTTTGGGCCCTGAGCTCGACTTATGTGTGGGCTAATGGCGATAAAATCGTTGGTTCATGGATTACTCCAGACGACAAAGCAGTGGTAGAAATTTACCAGCAAGATGGTCAATATTTCGGTAAATTTGTCTCTTTAAAAGAGCCTACCTATGCCGTAGGGCATGCCGATGGCTTAGATGGGCAAGTGAAAGTGGATCGTAATAATCCAGACGCCACACAACATACGCAGCCAGTTATTGGCTTAGTAATGCTTAATGGCATGACTTACGCTGGTGAAAAGAAAGGCAAGCATAACTGGAAGGGTGGCACCATTTACGATCCAGGCAATGGCAAAGCTTATAAGTGCACTATTAAACTTAATGCCGATGGGACCTTAGATTTACGGGGCTATATTGGTATTTCTCTATTTGGTCGCACTCAAACTTGGCGCCCCCAGCAGTAACGGCAATAAATCCACATATACGTCGGCAATACAACATTATGGACACATCAGAGTAGTTGCTCCAAATTTCGAGCGATCTACGTTGCTGTTTATCTCTGACCTCCTAAGAACTGAGTAGTTTTATTGTTGACACACTCTTGGAAAAGCACTTCAATCAAACAACCGTTTTAATCGACCGTTTAATTAATATCTAATTTAAAAATAACAAAAAGAGGCATGTATGAAACGTACACTCATAAACTTAGCAGTTGTAGGTACTATTTTAGGAGCTGGAATGGCTCAAGCAGGTGGCTTTGATCGTTCAGGTCAGGATACTTC
>JAPYOO010000344.1 GCA_029938135.1 Bermanella sp.
CCTTTATTGACTCATCTAACACAAGAAATGACCCGCCTGCAGCGGCCGTATTTACACTTAACGCTACATTCTTAGAAGCGCATATCTCTGCGATTTTATCTAACATCCATTTTCTATCTTGAATACTTTTGCCTTTAACTGAAAGAACACCTTTATTGGCATGATCATCATAGGAAAAACTTACATTGTTCTCTGTAACGTTCAACTTTGCACTGGCCAATGTATGTCGGTTCCTATAAACCTCAGCCATGTTTTCTCTCAATAAATCATTGAACGTTTTTTTCCATTTTTCAGCTTTTCCGTGAATTGAATCTTCTGTTTGTTTCATATTTGAGCTATCACATATGATTGTTTCAACACCGCGATCCTTATAAATAACCGCAATTTTTATATAATGGCTCCTGACTGAATAACCGACAAAAACAGCGTCTTCATTCTCCTCTTCAAACACCCAGTTTCCTTTAAACATTTTTCCCATAAATGTCTTAGAAGGCGATTCCTTTAACGAATCTAATATTGCTATACGTTTTTGAGTGTGACTCATATTCCGGTTTGCATTTACTTTGCTAGTAAAATAAATCTCTGGAGATGTGGTACAAACCTCTAAAATAGAAGCTTGATATGGAGGTTTTACGGGAGTATTTAAACAACCAACTACCTGAAATAGGATTATCATTAAAGTAATAAAACGCATAGTGTGCCCTGTTTTGATATAGTCAAACTGAAGATGACGCCAATACTAATGAAAACTTAAAACTTAAGCAATCAACATAAACATTTAAAATAAGCAACTCATTATTCAATGGTTTTCCATTTTAGTATTCAATAGTTATATTAAGACCGGATGAGTAACTCACTCACCCTACTATTTATAAATACCTGTTATTAACTGTAAACTTTCATTGCCACGACCTAGAAGTAGGTAAGTAGGCTAAGGTTAATGACTGGGATAATCCTGACGCTGCCAAGAAAACTATCGTTGAAAGCATGGCGGCTTATGAAGCTGCAAATAATAAAAAACCTGAATCATTTTCATGATTCAGGTTTTTTATTATTTATCCGTTAATGCTTAGTTTAACGACCTAACAAATCTCTTGAAATCACTTCTTTCATAATTTCAGAGGTACCGGCATAAATGGTTTGTACTCTAGCATCCACATAAGCGCGGGCAATTGGGTACTCGGCCATGTAGCCGTAACCACCAAATAACTGCAGGCATTCATCCATCACACGGCACTGCATTTGTGTGGAAGCCAGTTTCACCATGGCCGCTTCGGTGACCGTCATTTCTCCAGCCATGTGTTTCTCAACGCACTTCTCAACATAGGCTTTGTTTATTTCGATGTCGGTTTTTACTTCGGCTAATTTAAAGCGGGTGTTTTGAAACTGACTAATGCTTTGACCAAAGGCTTTACGCTCTTGCACATATTCGATAGTCCATTCTAATGCCCCTTCTGCTGCCGCAACCGAAGAGGTCGCAATTGAAACACGCTCACGAGGCAACTCTTGCATTAAATATTTAAAGCCTTTGCCTTCTTCGCCTAATAAAGCAGACGCTGGCACACGTACGTTGTCAAAAAATAACTCAGCCGTGTCCCCTGCGTGCTGGCCTATTTTTTCAAGATGTTTGCCTTTGGTAAAACCCGCTAAGCTTGAATCTACTAAAAACAAGGAAATGCCTTTACCACCGGCCTTAGGATCAGTCTTGGCACAAACCACCACCATATCGGCATTTACGCCATTGGTAATAAACGTTTTAGAGCCGTTTAAAATGTACTCGTCACCATCTTTAATGGCGGTGCTGCGCATGCCTTGTAAATCACTGCCGGCACCTGGCTCAGTCATGGCAATGGCGGTAACCACTTCACCTGTGGACATTTTAGGTAACCAGTATTGTTTTTGTGCTTCGTTGCCAATGTTGAATATGTATTGGGCAACAATGTCGCTATGAATGGCCACACTGCCGGATAGACCGACAAAACCAAGACGGGCGAGCTCCGCCAAAATTAACTGAGAAAACCGAAAATCTACACCACTGCCGCCATACTCAACCGGTAAGTCCACACATAACATGCCAGCCTCCCCTAAGGTATTCCACATATCACGGGGTAAAAAACCTTGTTTCTCCCACTGTGGGTGCTTAGGTACGATCTCTTTGGCTAAGAATTTTTTAGCCATGTCCCGAAACATTTCTAGCTCTTCATGGCTTAAGGCGTCTTGAACAGACATTGTGAGTACCTACTTCTATTAATAACAAAACTAGGTGATATTAAAGGTTAGGCTCACTTGAAATAAAAGGATATATTCACTGAAAATTACTGTTAAATTCGATCTTACTTTTTCTACTGAGGTGTGAGATGGCGCACCATCAACTGTAAGTTTTCATTACCACGAAATTCATTCACATCCATTTCAAAAACAATGTGTACACGCTTTAAATCATGTACAACAATATCATGGCGCTCAAGGTTAAATAAAATGGCATCATAAGCTTGTTTGCTGTGTGGCTCTTGCAACGTTAGTTTTAAATGGTTCTTATCTGCCCCTAGCAAACGAAAATTAGTCACCTCAAATTCGGCATCAAATAACGGTTCTGGAAAATTCTGACCCCAGGGTGCAATGAAGCGTAATTCGCGCGCCATATTCACATTGTAATCTTGTGCGGCGGGCGCGCCATCTGTCATGAGCGTATTAACCAGTAAGTCATCACTTAACAATGACGATGCCACTTCTTCAAAAACGGTTTTAAATTCTGCCAAATGCTTTTTCTTAATGGATAAACCCGCCGCCATGGCGTGACCGCCAAACTTGGATAATACATGGGGCAAACGTTTAGCCACTAAATCTAATGCGTCCCGTAAATGAAAACCGGGAATAGAACGGCCACTGCCTTTCAACTCATATTCACCAGAAATTTCTTGCTCTTTAGACATATTATCTGCTGGTGCAAACACAATCACAGGGCGAAAAAACTTCTCTTTAAGGCGTGACGCTAATAAACCGATCACCCCTTGATGCCAATCCGCTTGAAATAAACACAAACTATTAGCCGCCTGAATATCATCAAGCGACAGCTTGCTTAATTGCTTTAATGCTTCTTGTTGCATGCCCCCTTCTACTAGCTTGCGGTCTTGGTTTAAATCATCCAACACCTGCGCCACGCTATCCGCACGAGCGGGGTCTAAGGCCAACAAACAATCAATGCCTATGCTCATGTCATCCATGCGACC
>JAPYOO010000345.1 GCA_029938135.1 Bermanella sp.
TAAAGCCGTTCATGGGGGATACCCGTATATTCATTTATCCAGGGTACGAATTTAAAAATGTGGATGCGTTGGTGACCAATTTTCACCTGCCAGAGTCCACTCTGCTTATGTTGATAAGTGCATTTTCGGGTCGCGGACCGGTATTAAATGCCTATTCAGAAGCCATAAAAAATGGCTATCGCTTCTTTAGTTACGGCGATGCCATGTTTTTAACCCGCAATTTAGCGGCTAAGGATTTATGGCAGGAAGCCTGAGAGCGACCAGGCGGATGTACCAGTGTCGTGAAAGGCAGGGTGCCCGAGGACGACATTGGGTAGCTGGCGTAGTACGAGTTCATTTTGTAGGCATCAGCTAACACAAAGATTTAGCGAAAAAAGCAGTTCCAGAACAAACAATTAATCCAAACCCGAGGTGACATAGGGTTTATAAACCTTAAAGCTTGGCTTTAGTGATAGGTACTCTATGAGTTTCATGAAGTTCGATTTAAAAACCACCGACGGCAAAGCCCGTCGTGGCACCCTGAGTTTCCCTCGTGGTGAGATTCAAACGCCGGCATTTATGCCAGTGGGCACTTACGGCACGGTAAAAGGCATGTTGCCCCGTGATGTAAAAGAGTTGGGCGCCGAGATTATTCTGGGCAATACCTTCCACCTATGGCTAAGACCTGGCAGTGATGTCATTAAAGATTTAGGCGGCCTGCATAAATTCATGCAGTGGGATAAACCTATCTTAACCGACAGCGGCGGCTTTCAGGTATTTAGCCTAGGCAAGATGCGTAAAATCACAGAAGAGGGTGTAACGTTTCGCAGTCCTGTCAATGGCGACAAGGTAGAGCTAACCCCAGAAAAGTCTATGGAAATTCAGCGTGATTTGGGCAGTGACATCGTTATGATTTTTGACGAATGCACACCCTACCCAGCCACCATTAAAGAATCTCGCGACAGCATGGAAATGTCCCTGCGTTGGGCGCAGCGTTCAAAAGATGCACATGCCGAAAGCCCATCTGCCTTATTTGGTATTATTCAGGGTGGCATGTATGAAGACTTACGTGATGTAAGCCTTAAGGGTTTAACCGACATTGGCTTTGATGGTTATGCCATTGGTGGTCTTTCAGTGGGCGAACCTAAAGAAGACATGGTGCGTATACTGGACCATTTAGCCCATAAAATGCCTGAAGATAAACCTAGGTACTTAATGGGAGTAGGCAAGCCAGAAGACTTAGTAGAGGGTGTGCGTCGCGGTATTGATATGTTCGATTGCGTAATGCCTACCCGTAATGCCCGTAATGCGCATTTATTCATCGATACCGGTGTATTGAAGCTGCGTAATGCGGTTAATAAAACCGACGCTGGTCCAGTCGATCCCACGTGTGATTGTCATACTTGCCAAAACTTCAGTCGCGCCTATTTACACCACTTAGATAAGTGCAAAGAAATCCTAGGTTGTACCCTAAATACCATTCATAACCTGCATTTTTACCAAACGCTCATGGCTGGTTTGCGCAAGGCCCTTGAAGAAGGTACATTGTCGGCCTTTGTTGAAGAGTTTTACGCAAAACGGGGCTTACCAGTGCCGCCTTTGGCCGATTAATGAGCGCCAAAGCTTGGGGGTTGCTGAAATAGTGACCGCTAGCCCTTTAAAAGAATATTAAAGCCCTTATCTATTTACTGGTATGGGCTGTTAACCATTAATAAGAAGTACTCGAAAGAGTGAGGAAAGTTACATGTCTAAATTTATATCTACGCTAACTGTATTGTTGGCCACTATTCTACCTGCCAGCGCATTTGCTGAAGATGCAGCGGCTCCAGGCGGCGCTGGATTTGAACAGCTTATCTTTTTGGGCGGTTTTGTTTTAATCTTTTACTTCCTAATGTGGCGTCCACAAAGCAAGCGTGCCAAAGAACATAAAAACCTATTAGCGGCACTTGATAAGGGTGTTGAAGTCGTAACCAGCGGCGGTATGGTGGGTAAAGTAGTTAAAGTAAGTGACGAATTTGTGATACTTAAAGTATCTGAAAACGTTGAATTACCAATGCAAAAGCAAGCAATTGCCGCTGTATTGCCTAAAGGCACCATTAAATCTATTAAAGAATAATCGCTCCCGCCTTTAATACTCTAATAGTACTCTAATAAATAAAATAGACCGCCGCCTTCGGGTTGTGCGGTTATGAACGTTTGAGATAGCTCATGCAGCTTTCTTGACTATCTCAACACTTAGGAACTCTTGCTTATGTTAAATAAGTATCCCCTGTGGAAATATCTGCTGATACTCATGGTTTGTGCCATGGGGGCAATATACGCCTTACCGAACCTGTATCCACCTGATGCCGCCGTGCAAATTACACCCACTAAAAGTGGTGATGTGGTTGATGACTACACCTTAAGCCGTGCTTTAGGGGTTTTGAAAGAAGCCAATATATCTTACTTTGGCGAAACAATTAAAGACGGAAAAACCGCTTTAATTCGCTTACAAAACAGTGAAAAGCAATTAGAAGCCAAAGGCATTATTCAGCGTAAGTTGGGTGATAGCTTTATCGTGGCACTTAACCTTGCAGCCACTACGCCGCAATGGTTGGTTGATCTAAATGCTGGCCCTATGACATTAGGTTTGGATTTAAGTGGCGGTGTGCACTTCTTAATGGAAGTGGATATGGAAGAGTTCCTAAAACAACGTTTAACCAATTTTCGCTCTGCTATTAAACGCAGCTTGCGTGATGAAAAACTACGTTACAAGCGTGTAAGCGCTAACGGCGAAAATGGCATTGCTATTAAATTTGCTAAAGAAGATGTACGCGACAACGCTTATACTTTTTTACGTCGTGACTACCCTGCCTTTTTGGTAAGTGACGAAGACAAAGATGGCGCCTTTTGGGTTAAATTAGTATTAACGCCTGCCAAGATTAAAGAATTTGAAGACTATGCTTTAAAGCAAAACCTAACCACCATTCGTAACCGAGTGAATGAGTTGGGTGTAGCTGAGCCTTTGGTTCAGCGTCAAGGTCGTAACCGTATTGTAATTGAATTACCCGGTGTGCAAGACACGGCCGCCGCTAAAAAGATATTAGGTAAAGCGGCTAACCTTGAGTTTCGCCTTGAAGCACTGCCTGATGCTAGCCGTTACAGCTCTGAAGAGTTTGGTTTTAAAACGCAAGCGGGTCGCCGTGCTCGCTTAGAAAAAGCAGTAATTGTTACCGGCGATAACGTCTCTAACGC
>JAPYOO010000069.1 GCA_029938135.1 Bermanella sp.
CGGCACGCATGTCACCGGTTGAGCGTTTAACGTAATCAATGTTCATTTTTTTAATCAGTGGCAACTTGCTATCCGGCACACTCATGCCAAACACAAAACCGGTGGCGGTCTCGGCTAATAGCGCCATGGCGGCTGCATGTACACCACCAATGTGGTTTTGAACTTTCTTTTTGTTGCGAATGCTCACCACGCATTCGTTGTCACTAAGGCTTTCAAAACGAATACCCGAATGCCCTGCATACTTAATGGTGCCACCAAACACTTTACTCATGGCGAAGCTGCTGATGAAATCGGGCAGGTTATTAAGTTTAGTGGCGATGGTATTTAGGCGATTGGGCTTGCTCATGGCGTTCTCTGATAAAGGCTGGGTGGTTAAAAATAGCGAGTTATTATAGCGGGCAGTGTAGCGGCGGCAGTAGACGCTGTGAATGACCAAATACAACAGATGTATCACTAAACACTGGCCTATTCGCTCAACATGCAAATAATACCATCCCCTTTGCCCTGATATTTAGTAAAAAGCTGATTCAGCGGCTGAGGTAATTGCTCTAAAGTTAATAGGCAATACCCAGAATTTTCATAGAAGGTTTCAAGGTGAGTGTAGGGAAAACAATAAATGGGAAGCGTTATTTTTTGGCGAACAAGTGTTAATAATTTTTGCCCCAGTCTCTGGCCACGTAATTCACTTTTCACATACAAGCTGCGCAACCAAAAATAACCATTGTAGGGTACCAAACGTACAGCGGCGACTAGCTCGTCTTGCTCAGAAATGATAAATACTCGCTCATCACCACTGGCACTGCCTTTGTGTTTTTGACTGCGATAAAATTTATTCACGGCACGAAAATTAGGCTGTGCCCATTCGCTTAATTCAAATTGTTCTTTCATGGCGGCAGTTTAACAAAAAAACAGTGTAATAGAGCACGCAATATTTTTGTTTAATTATCTAAAAATCCATCTCTAAAAACCGTGGATCAACCGACTCTTCTTTAATGATACCGCGCAAAGCCTTAATTTCAGATTTTAGGCTTTGGTTGCTATCAAATAACGATTTATATTGGCCTTTATAATCTTCTTGCCACACTCGGCTGCCTTTAATCATGCGGGATAAGCTGATTAAACCATTACGGGTAACCGCCAACTGCTTGTCTATGTTGGCGCTTTGTTTATCAAGAATGTGCAGTGCGGTGGTTAAATCTCCCTTAGCGGCTTCTAGGTCCAGGGTGCTGACTTTACTCACCAATAATTGATGCTCTTTGGTTAGGCTTTTAAGGTTAGTAACCACCACCTCTTGCTGCATAGTGAGTTGCTCAACAGTGAACTGGGTTTCGGTAAAGGTGGTTTCAAGGGTACCCAGGCGCATATTAGTGAGGATCATACCGGTAATAAGGGAGCTTATGACCCCCATGTACAGGCTAACCTTAAGTACGAGTATAAAGGTGGGGCTTTTATAGAATGGCTCGCCCTTGGGAGCCTCAGATTCGCCATCTGGGTCGCGATCAATGAGTTTTTCGTCCTTGCTGGCCACTATTCACTCCCTGTGTCTTTGGCATGACTTATTTACCAGTGTAGACAATGACCGGCGATGTATCCATTTTACGCACTCAGGGGCGGCTCAGGCCCTGCATTTGACGTATTCTAACCAGATTCCCGCACCTACAAACCCTATTATTCTTAGTCTTAAGTGAACTCAATGATAGCAATCAAAAATAATAGGGTGACTCCATGAAGACGCTAAAACACCTATCAGTGGCCGCGCTGGCGACCTTAACGCTAAGTTCCGTGCTGTTAAGTAGCCCAGTACTCGCTAAAAAGAACCCTGATGCCAGCTTAAGCAGTGATCAGGTCAAGGCACGCGATAACGTAGGTAAAGAGAACTGGGCCTATTCACTGGGTATTCAGGCGTACATTTACGGCCTACCTTTGAAAGTATTTGATCGCGAGCGTCGTTTACGTTTAAACAAAAAGAAGCTGGCGTATGTAATGGCTAAAGAAATTTGCCCATGCGCGCCACTTAATACCTTTGGTCACATGACTAAATTGGCTACCTCGGCCGATGATCTACCCTACACCCCTAACAACGACACTATTTACAGTGGTATTTTGTTAGAGCTTAAAGATGAGCCTATTATTGTGACCTTACCGGATGTCGGTGGACGATATTGGTCGGCCCAAATCGCCGACAGCTACCTTGAGAACCTCCCTTACCTTGGCAGTCGCGCCAGTGGTGGCAAGGGCGGTAACTACATGTTTGCCGGCCCAGATTGGCAGGGAAAGGTTCCTGCAAACGTCACATTACGTCGTATGCCCACCAACAGCGGTGTTATAGCCCTGCGTTATGGTGCAGTTAAAGAAATTGCAGGCGATGTAGCGGCGGTTAGAAAAATTCAAAAGCAGGTTCACACCACCGGTTTAAGTTTTTGGCATAAAAAAGATGGGTTTGGTCAGGTTAAAAGCATCACCATGCAGCGTAAAACCTATCAGGGTGAACTGGCTTACTTTGAACAAATGGCCGACTTGTTGGCTGAAAACCCACCTCGTAAAGAAACCCGTAAATCAGTGGGCATGTTCCAAAGCATCGGTATTGAATTGGGTAAACCCTTTAATGCAGCGGCCTTAGACCCCGCCATTGTTAAAGGTTTAAAACGCGCTATTAATGACGCGCCCGACATTATGAAGTGGAAAGTTAAATACCGTGGTACTGCGTATGCAACACGCTGGAATAACTTGCACGAAGGCACCTACGGTTTTCACTTTATTAACCGCGCCGAAGGAGCACTAGAAGGCCTATTAGTACACAACCGTGAAGAAGGCGTGTATTTCAGCACCTACGAAGATGGCAAAGGCCAGTTACTAGACGGCAGCCAAAAATATGTGATGCATTTCGAAAAAGACGAATTGCCTAAACTACAAGACAAAGGCTTTTGGTCGTTAACCATGTACGGCACTAACTTCCAGTTAGTCGATAACGAAATAAACCGTTTTGCCATTGGTGATCGTACCCCAGGTATGAAGTACAACCCAGACGGCTCGCTTACTATTTATGTGCAAAACAAAGCGCCTAAGGGGAATGAGTCTAATTGGTTGCCCACGCCGCCAAGTGGAATGTTTCGTATTAACTACCGCATTTATTTGCCTAACGAAGAAACACGTAACCCTGAAACCTTAGTGAAATTTATTCCGGGTTTGCAAAAAGGTAATGTGAATCTTTAATGCATATTAAATGTGCTTGTGTGTAGCTATGAATAAGAGGGTACAAGTGAGCACAGTTTAGAATGCGCGTTATTGGCTGAGCCTCTAATAGAAGTATTAGGGGCTAGTTTTTCTAAGACGAATCGCTATTGGTAAAATGCTCGGCTAACCAATCAAATACAATACGCACTTTTTTGTTGGTGTGTAATTCTTGATGGCATACCAGCCAACTTTCTAATTCAAACGGTTTAAAATGTTGAGTAAATACCGCCACTAAATCGGGATTACGGGCGGCTATATGGTCGGGTAAAAAAGCAATGCCCACACCTTGTTGTAAAAGCTGCCATTGCACCAATTGATTTTTGCACAACATAACAAATTGATCGTCTAGCACCGACCAGCCCAAGGTTTGAAAATATTGTTTCATATCCTCAGAGTGGTCAAAACCAATGAACTTTACGTCTTTTACGTGCTCTATGGGCGCATTTACAAATCTTTGGGCATAGTCTTTATGGCCGTATAAATACACACGCTCGGTGCCTAATTTTTTAATGATTAAATCATTCTGTGTGGGCCGTTGATATCGAATGGCAATATCCGCCTCGCGGCGTTTAAGGTCACTGATTTCATTCGACACCACCACCTCTAAACGAATATGTGGGGCTTGCTGTTGCAGTTGTTGAATGCACTGGGGCAACTTAAAAAACGCATCCAGTTCGGTAATAGAAATACACACTTCACCCGATACCTCTTCGTTTTGCCCTTTTGCGGCTAATGAAAAGTCATTGGCGGCCTCGGCCATTTTCTGAACATACTTGTATAAATGTCGGCCGGCTTCTGTCAGTACCAATCCTTTACCTAGGCGCTCAAATAAAACCAGGTTTAACTCTGTTTCTAACGCACTAATTTGCCGCCCCAACGTTGGCTGACTAATGCCCAGTGCACGACCGGCTGCGCTTAATGACCCTTCATCGGCCACCACTAAAAAGGCCCGTGCACGGTTCCAATCAAACTGAATGTGTTTCCAATCCATACGGGCCTGCCTATTCATATCTGAATAGATGGTATGCCTTTATTGGCAATATTCAAACCTTTTTGCATGGGTATACTGAGTTTATACATTGATGGGAGCGCAGCATGAAGGTTTTAGTATTAGGCGGTACCGGTGCCACAGGAAAGTTGGTTGTTCAGCAGCTATTGGATCAAGGTCATAGTGTGGTGGCACTGGTGCGTAACGCATCAAAATTAAGCCGCCACGAGCGTTTAGACATCTTTGAGCAAACGGCGTTAACCATAAGCCGCCAAGAACTCACAGAATTATTGACCGGTTGTGATGCCGTGATCAGCTGCTTGGGTCATAACTTAACGTGGAAGGGCATGTATGGCGCGCCGCAGATGTTGGTTCGCGATAGCATCCAGCGTATATGCGAATCTATTAATGCGCCTAGGCAAACGCCCATACGGATAGTCTTGATGAACACCACAGGTAATCGCAATCTTGATCAGGCTGAGCCCGTATCGTTTGCCCAGCATAGTGTCTTGTGGTTATTGCGACTGTTGTTGCCGCCCCATGTAGACAACGAACGTGCCGCCAATTATTTACGCTCTACACAAAAAAATAACCCGTTAATAGAGTGGGTCGCGGTACGCCCTGACAGCTTAATTGATGAAGAAGCAGTAAGCCCAACCACATTGCATCCTTCGCCAACACGCAGTGCCATTTTTAACGCGGGCAAAACCAGTCGCATAAATGTGGCCCATTTTATGAGCCAACTTCCGGTAGATGCTGAACTGTGGCAGTGCTGGAAAGGAAAAATGCCGGTGATTTATAACCAAGAGCTTTGATTCAGTGTGAATCTTGCACGGTCCCTGATGTTATGTTTTTAACAATGCGCTCACAGAGCGTGTTTGCGATACATAGAAGGTGAGACGTCATAAAAGCATTCGTGAAACGGTTTTAAGTGTGTTTCCCCGTATATATTACTTCGCTATTAATAACTTTTTTTTGAACGCTGTTGATTATATTACAGTGACCTGATGGGCAGTTTAAGGCCCAACAAAACAGCCTATTAGTCCTCAGGTCCAAAATATCTAAAAATTTGGTCCATCCCCGTCATATTATGAAATATGTACATATACTTAAATTACCCCAAAAAATTGTCATAAGGGTGGTTAACAGTGAAGTACCCTCTTATAGGTTTCATATGAAACTAGGCTTCGATTCGCAGTCAAATGATTCAACCTCTAAATATGGCGTTTTAACCACTAAATTTGGCTTGTTTTTCTTTTTGCTGGTTGTTCCTTTTATTGTGTTTTGGGGGAACAGCATGATCTCTCAATATGAACAAATTCAGTCCTTACAGGAAAGAACCGTCAATCTTGACGTTACTAAAAATTTAAATGAGCTAATTGAGTTAGCCGAAGAATATCGAGACTACAGTATCGTGGCTTCCTACGGTCATGATCAAAAAGCCATAGATCATTACTTTGATCATAAAAATCAGTTAATGCTTAAACTTACGCAAAGTAAAAAACAAAGATACCTAAGTGCCAGTGCTTATTTTAGTCAAACATTATTGTCTCAGGTTGAAGACAGGCTTAAATTGCTAGATATAAATGTAGGGCTAGAGATGGGGGCCGAAACCATTACCTTTGATCAGCATCACCAACTTGTTCGTGAGTTATATAAAATACAGGCAAGATTTGCAGATCAAGGCGGACTTTATTTCGATGACGATAGCATGTCTATTCAACTGTTATTTTTTGCATTAGAGGAGTTAAAAGAACTTTATTACTTTACTGGGGTTGTTAGAGCCTATGGAAGTTATTTTGTAAGTCGCGGTTACGTCACGTCAAAAGGCGGTGAACAACTTGAAATAGCATTTGATAATTTATCGGTGTTCTCTGATGTATTACCCAAAAAATTTATCGATATTGTCGCACTTGATACTTCAAATAACCTAGAAACTACCCGTTCTATTAATAAATTTAGTCATGTCTTGAAATTGGCAAACTACCTTGATGAACAGATTATTCAAAATGATGATATTAAATTAAATTGGATAGAATATTTTAATGCATCATCCAATGACATTAATCGTTTACAAGAAATTAGAAATGACATTCTTAATGTGGTTTCTAATCGGTATGTATATAAAATTAACGAGTTAAAGAACCTTCAGTTGTATTACATGTTGGGATTTCTGCTGATATTGTCGATTGTTGTATATATTTATATGCTTGATCGAAAAGAAACAAAATTTAGGGTGTTAGTGCAAAAAGATCGAATGATTGCTGAAGCCGCTACTCTGGCAAAAAGTGAATTTCTTGCCAATATGAGCCATGAAATACGAACTCCAATTAATGGTGTGATGGGAATGGCGGAGCTTTTGGGCGGCACCCAACTAGATGAAGAACAAGATCAGTATTTGTCGACCATTAAAATATCCAGTCAATCCTTGTTGGCGATTATTAACGATATTTTAGATTATTCAAAAATAGAGGCCGGAAAACTTGAAATAGAATCTATTAGTTTTAATGTTTTAGAGCTAGTAGAAAATTGCTTGGTTATTTTTACGGCCAATGCCAAAAAAAAGGATCTTGAACTTTCTTGTGATATAGACACCGATATTCCTGTGTCAGTGTTAGGCGACCCAACTCGTATTCGACAGATTTTACTTAATTTTGTGAGTAACGCCGTTAAATTTACCAGCGAGGGCGGTATTGACGTAAAGGTGAGAATTGAAGAACTCAATGCCCGTAAATACCTGAAATTTTCGGTTCTTGATAGTGGTATTGGCATTAAAGAGGGTGAAGCCGATTTATTATTTTCGGCGTTTGAGCAAGCTGATTCTTCCACCACAAGAAAGTACGGAGGAACTGGGTTGGGGTTGGCCATATCGAAGAAACTAGCCTTTCTTATGAAGGGCGACATTGGCGTTAAAAGTAGGGTGGTTGGCGGCTCAGAGTTTTGGTTTACCTTGCCATTAAAAAAATCAGACAAAGTAATATCAGAGAAATGGCAGGACCTGAAAAATGAATCGGCCTTTGCTAGCAGTATTGATCTGTCCCAAGTTAACGTTTTGGTGGCAGAGGATAATAAGGTTAATCAGATGGTGATTAAAGGGCTTTTAAAGCGCCTCAAAATGACGTGTGTATTAACGGATAATGGCGAACAGGTGCTGACTCAGTTTTGTGAGAATCAAGGTGTTTATGATTTAGTATTAATGGATTGGGAAATGCCTGTTTTAGATGGCATTAGTGCAACCCGTAAAATACGAGAGTGGGAGAATGCACACGGTTTTGACAAAATCCCCATTGTTGCCCTGACTGCCCATGCCCTAAAAGGGTATGAAGAAAATGCACTGGATGCAGGAATGCAGGGTTTTTTAACAAAACCAATCGATATTGGAAAGCTAGAGGAAATGATCATTAAGGTATTAAAATATGATAAATAGTATTTTCAGTAATGGTTTAATGAAATGTAAATTACTTGTAATGCTTATTACTTTTTTTCGTGTTTTCGAATTGCAGGCCTCTGTGCCCATAGATCAAGCTAAAAGACTTAACAGTGACCTAACACCGATAGGGGCTATTCGAAAAGGCAATGCTGATGGCAGTATTCCTGCTTGGAACAATAAGTACAATGATAAAACCAGTCATAGTAAGTGGCTTCGGGCCATTGAAAAAGAAAAGCCACTTTTTGTTATAGACCATTCAAATATTGATACCCATCGCCGTTTTCTTAGTATAGGTTTACAAAAACTCATAGCGGCCTATCCGGATTCTTTTAATATTCCCGTATACCCATCACATCGAACAGCTGTCTATCCACAATGGCTGTACAGCAACGCTTATAAAAATGCACTTGAGGCAAAGATCAGTAAAGATGGTGAGGAGGTAACGTTTGCTTGGCAAGGCACGCCATTCCCAATTCCTGCAAACGCCAAAGAAGTCATGTGGAATCATCAATTAAGATGGAAGGGTTTATTTTTTAAATTAGACACCATTGAAAGTATTGTTGGCAGTGATGGAAATTACAATATAATCAAAAATATGTTGGAGGTGTACTCTGTTTATCACAATAAAAACCGTGACCCCAAAATTGATGGTTGGCGCTATATATTTTATCTGTCTTATATTAAGGCACCTGCCAATATAGCAGGGGGCGCCTATCTTTCTCATGAAACCATGAAGCCCGTAAAAAAACCACGTCAATCCTGGATGTATCTGGCAGGGCAACGTCGATTAAGGCGCTCACCTGTTATGGGGTACGATGCGCCAACCTTTACTTCGGATGGACTTAGAATGATGGATGAGGTAGACATGTTTAACGGCGCCATGGATCGATACGATTGGTCATTACAAGGCGTTAAAGAAATGTATATTCCATATAATAACGCAGTGTTACAAAAAGCGTTAAAGAACCCTGACACATTATTCACGCCTTTGCATATTAACCCTAAATATACTCGTTATGAAAAACACAGAGTTTGGGTGGTGGATGCTGTTTTAAAATCGGGTAAAAAACACATTTATAATCGTAGAACGTTTTATATTGATGAAGATACTTGGGGCGTAATATTGTCGGATATTTATGACGATAAAGGCCGTTTATGGCGCGTACCCCAACGCTATGCAGTATTCTATGAAGATGTACCGGTCATCATGACGGCACTGGATTCATTTAGTGATTTGAAGAAAAAATATTATTATATTCAGGGTATGCCAAAAGATAAAATAGAGCACTCCATGTCCCCTCCATCCAAGGGCTATTTTTCACCCACTAACGTTAGAGCGAGAATGCACCACTAATTGATATAAAACAGGTACGCTGTTAAATATTAATATTTTGATATGGACGATTTTTTTCGGTGAGATGACGGCGAAAGACCATGCCATCGCTGATACGAACGCGATAGCGAGGTGGAGTCTTTATATCCCAGCATTTGGCTTACCTCAAAAATGCTAATAGAGGTTTTAGTCACAAAGTATTCAGCAAAATTGCGTCGAGTCTCTTCCAATATGTGGGTAAAACTGGTGGCGTGTTGTGTCAGTTTTCTATGCAGTGTACGCGTGTGCATGTCTAAGCTATTGGCCACCACTTTAATGCTGCAATCCCCGGTAATCATGCCAAGAGTAATGGCCTGCTGAGTTTGCTCTATTATGGACTTTTTATTTTCCATATACATTTTAGCCACCTGCTTTTCTAACGCTTGTTTGTTTTCCTCGCAGGCTTTTTCTATGGGCATAACCACATCTTTACTGGCAATGGCGATGCCATGAAACTCTTGATTAAAGTAAAGAGGGCAATTAAATGCCGCGTGGTAGGGCTGTACGTCGGCGGGTTTATGGGTGAAATACACCCCACTAGGTTGCCACTGATCGCCGCAGATGGCGCGTGCGATTTTAACAATTTCATGCAGAGATATATCTTGCGCTTGCACACTGAAAAAAGGCTCGGGCAAAAAAACGTCGCGAATTAAAAAGTGATCCTGTGCGCCAATTTCAATTCTAAAAAACTCCCCTTGCGAGACCATATTAAAATAACGAATAAAGGTGGTGGCGGCTTCTTCTAGGGTGGAGCAATTCAGGGTTAACTGGCCCAAACTGCCCAGCATTGATATATCGTTATGCTGGCCTAACAATAATCCAAAATGTTTACAGTGGGTGGCCTTGGCGGCCGCTTCTAGCAAATCACAATAGGTTTCGTGGCTGAGTGATGTGTGTGAGCGGGTTAAATCGTTTAAGTCAAAACCCACACTTTTTGCAATGTCGGCTGCACAACCTCCCAGTGCTTCAACCTGCTGGCTGAAATACATAAGCGAGCCGTATTCCGTGCGAAGGTCAGAGGGGACAGTCAAAGTGAATTCCTGTGTTGTAGAGCTGTATGTATTAGTGGCTTGTACAGTCTGTACGGTTTGAATGGGCGTGAAGTTAAGTTAATACTCTACCCGTAATGTCTTCAAATGCCAACTACGGGCAACACGCTTGGGCTATATTTGGTGGTCTAAAGAGCCCCGAAAAAATAATAAAGATAAAAATAGGCCCACAATCATGACCACCCTTAGACACTTTAATAGACTCTTAATGGCATTTACTCTGGTCTTAGGCCTAGTAAATACGGTATCAGCGGCTCCCAGTGAACGCCAATTAACCTTATTCAGTAATAATTGCCTGCAGTGTCATGCCGCCCCTCATATCAGTGCACCACAGTTGGGTAACCCAGATGACTGGGAAGACATTAATGCTCAAGGTGAAGAGATCGTCTTAAAACACGTGGTAGAGGGTATGGGGGGCATGCCACCGTTAGGGTATTGCAGCGCGTGTGATGAACAAGACTTACGCCAACTTATTTACCTAATGACCGGTATGCAGCCCTCTGTGCAGTCCTCCACGCAGCATTCTAAGGAATCATTATGAAGCGCCGTCAGTTTATTCAGGGTTCATTAGCCATTGGGGCCACAGCCACCTTTGGCGGCATTGTGGGTTGCGGAGCAAAAGGCACAGAACCACAAACCCCAATTCCATTTAAAGCGGGGCGTCCGGTGCCTTGGGTGAATTGGGCGGGTAATCAATCGTGTTTGCCCAAATGGCGCCATGCACCCAGCAGCGAAGATGAGCTATTAACCATATTAAAATCAGCCAAAGGCAATGTTCGTGCAGTGGGAGCAGGGCATTCCTTTAGTGCGGTGGTGCCCACTAACGACACGCTTATTTCTACAGACCTGTTGTCAGGCTTAGTGAGCCACGACGCTGACAAACATCAAGCCACGTTAAAAGCAGGCACCCGTTTAAATGCCTGTGGCCCAATTTTAGAATCCATTGGTCAAGCGTTTCCCAATATGCCTGATATGGATTACCCCTCTTTGGGTGGCGCGTTGGCAAACTCGGTACATGCAACCGGTGTTGATTATAAATCCATGTGTGGTTACATCGAGAACTTAAAACTGGCCACCGTAAACGGCGATTTAATTGAGTGCAGTAAAACCAAAAACCCAGAAATATTTCAAGCGGCCAAAACCCATATAGGCTCTTTAGGAGTCGTGACCGAATACACACTGCAAAATCAAGAGCGTTTTGATATAACCGAAGTGAACAGCATCGAGCCATTAGAAGACGTGTTCCAAAACATGGATGCTTTGTGTAAACAAAATCGCCACTTTGAATGTTACCTCATTCCTTATGCGTCAGAGTGCATCACTGTCACGACCAACTTGGCAAAACCTGAAGATGTAAACGTAGGTCACGATGATCCACAAGCGGTGAATACCTTACGCAGTGTCTTTGAGGCCACCAGTTGGATCCCCAAGGTTGGTGCCAATCTATATGGCTTTGCGTTATCTAAGGCGCTGGCGGTTGAAGCTGCCACTATTCGTACTGGTCCATCTTATAAAGTGTTCCCCCATGAGCGCATAGTGCGTTTTCGTGAAATGGAATACACAGTCCCCGCCGAAGTAGGGGTGGCGTGTGGTCGTGAAATCATGGAAACCATCAAAAACAAAAAATTGCCGTTAAGTTTTCCCATCGAATTTAGATATGTGAAAGGCGATGATATTTGGTTGTCCATGTTTGAAGGACAAGATGGTTGCTCTATCTCTATTCACCAATATGGTGATCTAGATTACAAAAAAATATTCGCTGAAATTGAACCCATTTTTTGGAAGTACGGTGGCAGACCTCATTGGGGAAAAATTCATACCCTGAAAGCACCTGCACTGGCCAAGTTGTATGGTCGTCACTGGCAGGATTTCCATGAAGTACGTAAGTCGCTGGATTCAACGGGTAAGTTTATGAATGCCCACTTAAAAGATATTTTTGGCGCTTAGTAAGTAGAGCTGCCCCTAAGTCATTATTTTAACGGGCAGCGCAGTGTTATAAAAAACGCAAATTAATAATAACAATGAATATTTTGGGGGAACGTTATGTCTGCGCCAAAACACAATAATACCGATGCTTTATCTGCCCAGTACTTTGCCAGTGTCACTAAGGCGTTAAGTGATGCGGGTGCTTATCAACCCACATTAGTGGTGGATAAAAATAGATTAGATCAAAATTTATCGGCGGTAAAAGTGATCACCCAGCGTGGTTTCAATTTTAGAATTGTGGCCAAATCCCTGCCTTGTGTCCCTATGTTGCAGTACCTAATGAAGGAAGCGAATACTAATCGTTTAATGAGCTTTCACATACCGTTTTTACAACACGTAAGCCAGCATATCCCCAATGCCGACGTATTAATGGGCAAACCCATGCCAGTGGGCAGTGTAGAGGGGTATTATCAGTTTTTAAGTGAACATACGGAGTGCACCTTTAACCCTGCTACCCAATTACAATGGCTAATTGATAGTGAGGCGCGCATTCACCAATATGCCAAGCTAGCTGAAAAATTGAATATTGTATTGCAGGTCAATTTAGAAATTAATGTAGGCCTAAATCGCGGAGGTTTTAGCCAGCATTACGAATTTATATCGACCCTTAACTTCATTGAGCAGCATGACCAACTGACGTTGTCTGGATTAATGGGCTACGAAGCACATGTCACTAAAATTCCTGGATTTTTAGGTGGGCCCTCTAAAGCCTTTAAAAAATCTGTGCAAACCTACCAGGGTTTTTGTGATGTAATAAAAGACAAATTTGGTGAAAAATATTTAAACAGTTTAACCCTTAACGCCGGTGGCAGTTCCACCTACCCATTATATGAAAAACCTGATCTAGTAAACGAAATTTCCACCGCATCAGCCTTAGTGAAACCCACCGACTTCGATGTATTTACCCTAGACCATCACTTACCCGCCGCATTTATTGCCGCTCCGGTATTAAAGATGGTGGATAAACCGCAAATACCCATGGCAAAAGGCTTGTCTAAGGTTTTGGGAAAAATTGGCATGTTACCCAGTAAAGCGTGTTTTATATACGGCGGTAATTGGTTAGCAAAGCCTTGTTATCCTGTGGGCAGTAAACGCAGTGATATGTTAGGGCACTCCAGCAATCAAGAAATGTACGAGCTGGCGGCAAGCTCCACCATTAACGTAGATGACTTCATGTACTTTAGGCCCACTCAAAGCGAAGCTGTATTTTTACAGTTTGGTGATATTGCCGTATACGACGATGGAAAAATTGTAGATTGGTGGCCGGTCTTTAAACACTCAAAGGAATGATGGCTACATTAAATCGTTAGGGAGCTACGACACACAGCACTGTGAACTATGGCAAAAAGTGCCTTCTAAAAATAATAATGATTAAAGAGTATAAATTATGTTACTGGTTTTGTTTTATCTTGTAGCGCCCGCGTTATTGGTGTTTCTATGTCAGCGTAATACTATCTTAGAAAAAATTGGCGTGGTGGTACTGGCTTTCGCCGGTGGAATATTAATTGCTATGACAGTGGATTTGTCTGCATTTTTCCCAGCGGATATTTTAATACCGGTGCAAAAGAATATTTCTGAAATCAGTATTGCCATTGCGCTGCCGCTTTTAATGTTTTCAATTAATGTAAAAAGTACATTGCACATGGCAGGCGACACGCTTAGAGGCATGGGCCTAGCATTATTATCTGTGGTGGTTATTAGCACTGCGGGTGCGGTCATTTTTGCTGATGAAGTAGACAAAGTTTGGCAAGTGGCGGGCATGTCGGTAGGTGCCTACACAGGCGGTGGCCCAAACATGGGCGCCATAAAAACGGCGATTAATGGTGACGACTCCATATTCTTAAGCATGGTGACCTACGATATTATTTTCTCGGCAATGTACTTAATTTTTGTGATGACTATTGCACAAAAAATATTTGGGCTGTTTTTACGCCCCTATGTCAGTAAAAGTGAAAATAACGATCAGCCAGTGGATTATGCGGGCATGGAGCATATGAGCGACGAAAGCTCTAAAGCCTACAATAAATTAATTCAGCCCAAACTCATTGGGCAAACGTGTGCAGCATTAGGCATGTCACTGTTAGTGGTGGGATTGTCTTTAGGTTTTGCTAACTTATTACCAGAGTCATTAACGTCGGTGATGACGATTATCTCAATTACCAGTCTAGGGCTAATGGCCTCTTTTATTCCAAGAATACGAGCGCTGGCCAATAGTTTTCAATTGGGCATGTACTTAATATTAGTATTTTGTTTTACCACCGGTACGATGATTGATACCGATATCTTAAATACCATTGATATGTCGTTGGCCTCTTATGTGGGTTTTATATTGTTAGGTTCATTATTGATGCAGGCCATTTTGTGCAAGATATTCAAAATTGATACAGATACTTTTTTAATTACCTCATCGGCGGCGATTATGTCGGTGCCGTTCATTCCGGTTATTTCAGGTGCATTAAAAAACCGTGAAATTCTATTGCCCGGTTTTGCCGCCGCTATCATTGGTTACGCGGTGGGCAACTATTTGGGCATTATGGTTGCGAACCTATCCCGTTGGTTGATTGGGGCTTAACGCCTGTTCGTAATTGTAGGGGGGATGTATGGAGTTAAAAAATAAAACTATTTTAATCGTGGGTGCCAGTAGCGGTATAGGACGCAATGTAGCCAGCATATTGTCTAAGTCTAATAATCGCATCATTATCTGTGCGCGCAGGCAATCCCAGCTAGACAGTTTACATAAAGAGATTTGTGATAATGGATCTTTATCATTAAGCATTTGTACCGATGCTTTAAATGAAGAACAAGCCCGTGAGGCAATTAAAAAAAGTATAGAGGAATTTGGCAACATAGATGTGGCACTTTTAAATGTAGGTGATGGGCCGGCCTTTAATATGAGCAAATCTAGCGTGAAAGAGATCATGGGCAATATGCAGTTAAATTACGCCACCCTAGTGAATTTTTTGGTGCCGCTGATTGCCCACATGAAACATAATAAAAGCGGAATAATTGTCCATACAAATTCGTTAGCCGGGTTTTTAGGTTTACCCATGCAAGGGCCTTACTGCGCCGCTAAAGCGGCGTGCCGTATATTAATGGACACTTGCCGAACGGAGCTTAAGCCTTTTGGTATTAAATTTGTGTCGGTGTATCCAGGGTTTGTAGCGACACAACGAGTAAGCGACGATGGCATACCGGCACCTTTTGAAATTAGTGAACAAGTGGCAGCCAAGCACATTATTAAAGCCATAAGCTGCGAGCGAACTGATTACTTGTTTCCGTTTGTTACCGGAGCATTAATACGCTTAGCGCTTATGTTACCTAAACGGGTTACAGGGTTTTTATTAAGTAAGTCGGTACCCGCAGATTATTAATCACTAAATATTAAAATAATAAAGGATTTTACGCTGCGTAAAGAGCATCGATTTATCCATAGGCAAAACAATGAAACAAACACTTACAGACAATACTGTACTCAATAAAGCGCCAGCAGAAGACCAATCATCAAATATAGGCAAAAGAGAGAGTCCTTGGCCCATATTTGATGTTTTTCCAAAATTAAAGCCACAGTTGGCGCCCGTTTCACTGTGTGACTTACCCACTGCGGTACAGCCCTTAAGTGCTTTGGGTGACAAAGCTTGGGTTAAAAGAGACGATTTAACGCATAAACGTTACGGCGGCAATAAAACCCGTAAATTTGAATTTATAGCAGCTGAAATTTTAGCCGCCAATAAAAAGCATGTGGTGACGCTAGGGGGCACGGGTACCAATCACGGTGTAGCCACGGCTATGGTATGCCAGCAGCTAGGGTTAAAGTGTACGGTTATTACCTTTAATCAGCCAGATTCTAAGTTTGTGCAAAAAAACCAATCCCTCATGAAAAGTTTTGGTGCCAAGATAATTAATGCCGGCCCCGTAGCGTTAGCGGCCCTGCGATTTTATGTAAACCCGCGCCGGCTTCACAAAGATTATTATTTTTTACCGGGCGGTGGTGCTATTCCCGTGGCCACTATGGCGTATGTAAACGCCGCGTTTGAGTTAAAACGTCAAATTGAAAAACAGCAATGCCCTGAACCCGCTGAAATATATTTACCGGTTGGCAGCGCCTCTACGTTGGCGGGTTTGACGTTAGGATGTGCATTGGCGGGATTAAAAAGTAAGGTCATTGGCATAAGAGTGCTGGATGCAAAAATGGGCCCTGTTGAAACCTGTACCAATGCGGTGGTGAATACGTTAATGGCGCAGGCGCGGGATATTTTGTTACAGGATTATCCACAGGCGTTAAAAGAACTGCCTAAGGCTATATTGCGCTCTGATTTTTTTGCCCCCGGTTACGGTGTATTAACGCCCGCCACCACCCACGCCATGGAACAAGCGCAAGCACTTGGGCTTACACTTGACCAAACCTACAGTGGCAAAGCGTTTGATGCCTATTTACAGGCGCTTAAAATTACTGGTAAACCTATTCTTTATTGGGCCACTTATAATTCAATCCTAGAAGCTACGACTCTTCCACCACAAACGGGTCACTAAATAACTCAGATGAGATAAAGGCATCATCTGTAAGTGTGTGTAAAAAGGCCTCTAGTTGCTGTTTTTCTAGGTCGGACAAATTAAGTTGATTGGGCTGACCTGTCATTGGGTCTTTTAGCGCATCGGCCAAAATAGGATGGTCTTGAACACCGCTATTATAATGTTCAATAACATCCGCCAATGTGGCTAAGCGGCCATCATGCATATACGGCGGGCTTAGTTCAACGTTACGCAGTGACGGCACTTTAAATTCGCCGTTACCAGCACCGGCATCAATAGTGGTTAAATCCAAGCCAATATTGTGTGCTTTATCGGTAACTTGAACCGCTGTTTTATGGCAGCCACCACATCCCAGTCCGCCTTCAGGTGGAGGCGATTCAAATAACTTTCGACCGGCTTCTTCATTTACGGTTAAGGCATGGCTTAAATCATTGGCTTGTGTAGCCGTGGCCAGTGCAACATCGTATGGGCTTTGGTAAGACACCATAGCGCGATTAAACTGGGCAAGCGCTATCGCAATACGCGCAGAGGTAATTTCGGCACTGCCAAAAGCGGCAGTAAACAATGCAGGGTAATACGATATTTCAGCCAGTTTTACCACTAATGCATCTAAGGTCATGCCCATTTCGGTGGTGTCTTGTATCGGCATAAGCACTTGGTCTTCAAGAGTGTCGGCCCGTTCATCCCAAAAAAAGTGCCCCGACTGATAAAAACGATTATTGGATAAAGACATAGAATGGCGACCGGTAAGTCCGCCCTGAAAACCTTCACTTAAAACGGCCGTGTCCGAAAAGCCAGTGCTTTGTTGATGACAGCCCGCACAAGAAATGGCATCGTTTATAGAAAGCGCTTTGTCGTAAAATAAAACCCGACCTAATGTGGCGCCCGCATTGGTAATAGGATTATTGGCAGGGGTATTATCTTGGGAAATAACGGTGTCGATACCGGTTTTAAAATGATCGGGTAAATTGGTATCGGCATAGCTGACATAATCAAAGTTTGTGGCGGGTAAATTTAAACCGTCAGCGTTTTCTACCACTTCCTCTTCTACCACCCCGTCTTCAACTACTTCGTCTTCTTCGACGGTACTAGTGTCATCTGACTCAATAATATCGATTTGCTCATCTACCGAATCCAGTTGCTCATTTAAAGCGGCACTCTCGGAGCCACATGCGGCCAAACTTAGGGTTAAAATAGTGGCTAAGGCCGCTTTTAATAAGGGTTCTTGAATTAAGTTCATATGTCTCACCGCTTGCCATTTTTATTGAACAGATGCTTTAAATCTGATGCTCTTTCCTAAATAACGTTTGAATTTACAAAGGGTTGACCGCTCATTGATTTTTTTTAGTATTCATAGCAGAAATGAAGAAAACCCCATATTTGGAAGGTATAGAGTCCATATGGCAGTCCAAGGTATCTGTGGCCGCGGAATTATGAATTAAAAGATGTTAAACTCATATTATACCGTTATCTATTGGGGTGTTCCTGAGGTGAATTGTTAGTTTAGCTACTATCAAGTATCTTCAATTGATTGGCGGTTAACTAGGTAAGAGAATAGACCCAGTTCACCCCAAAGCATGCCCTCTAATTGAGGGTTTTTATATTAAATGAATAGAATGAAACATGATTACTAGGCGTTACTTTATGAGTGCATATAAGTCCCACACTGATGGTACAAACTCTTATGTTTTTCAGCACTTGCTCATGGACTACAAGTCATGGCTACCAAACCAGAAAAAAGTCTTTAAATCTGCCCGTAATGAGCTTCTTATGCAATTTGGATTACTAGGGCTAACGGGGCCTGACATAGACGTGAAATTGTTTTATAGGGTATAAAAAGGACAAGGGGAATAGAGGGTACTAATATGAATGATCAGTTTGAGCTGTATGATCTAGTAACGGCAAAACAAAGTGGTGGGTTAGATAAATTTAACGGTATTGAATTAACCGATATTA
>JAPYOO010000346.1 GCA_029938135.1 Bermanella sp.
ATGGCGTTTTAGTTTGCCCAAATACTCCATGCGCGCCACAATTTCTTGGCCGGTATAACAGCCTTTACTGAAGCTTACAGCGCCTGCTTGGCTTAGATTAAGCATTTGCGGGATGAATTTTTCTATATTTGTGTGGGTCAGCTGAGCTAACCCGTTTTGTATTAGATTTAGGCCCCATGACCCTTTTGTAGTAAGTGAGCACTTGCTAGTAAGTGTCTTTATGGCGGCATGTGCAGTGTTGGCTGTTAAATAAAGCTCAAACCCCGCATCAAACGGCAGCTTAATAATATGACCAAATTCAAAGGCACTTTGCGCGTAGTCGTCTACAGGGCACTGGCCAAACAGGTTGGTTAAAATAGCGGCAGCATCAGGGCCTTTTATGCCGGCTACTACTATGTCTGTGGTCGTCATTTCACTCTTAAAGAACACCATGTATTTTTTTAAATGGGCCTGAGTAGGCTCGCTCAAAGACGTATGTAGGCTTAAAAGGTATTGGTGCTCATCGCTTTGCAGCAAATTAAAGGTATTCACCATGCGACCCTTAGCATTACAACAAGCGCCTGGGCGGTATTGGTTAAGGTTAATATCGTTTATTTGGCAGGTGAATTGACCCTGCATAAATTTGCTACTGTCTGGCCCTTTGATGCTCAGTACTTGGCGATCAGGGATAGGGTATAGAGCCGTCCGGCCTTCTATCTCGCTAGTGGATAGTGGCTGCGGTGTATGGAGGCTGAGCTGTTCAGACCAAAAATCAGACATATAAATGGGCCTTAAATGTAATTCCTAGTATTTTACTCGGGATTAGGTCATTTGATAAAGCGTTATTGATAAAGCGTAGGTTAAATGACATCGCTGGGTTAATAGTTAGGGATAACCCACTGACTGATTACGCATGGGTATCCCCCATGGCAGGCCTAAGTGGTATACTCCCGCCCATATCTACTTGTCAAAATATCCCGAGGTATTTGTGTCCACAGACCGCTCCCTTATGACCAAAGAAGACTTGGCCATTGAAAAAAAACGTTTAGCTTGGCATAGCCGTCGTGGCATGAAAGAACTGGACGTATTGTTAGGGCCATTTCTAAATGAAGTGTATGACGATTTAAGCGCCGACGATCAACGTAAATATCGTGATTTATTAGACAATCAAGACCCTGATTTGTTTACCTTGTTCATGCGCACTAGCCATTCAAGCAACCCCGAATTGCAATATATGGTTGATATGATTTTAGAACGTGTACAACCCAGTTAACGCTAGGGTTTTACCGTCTAACGTTTTAGCCAATAGCCAGTATGCTGTAAACGCAGCCATGTTGGTGGTGAGTTTGGCCACTGTTCCGTGGGTGTTTTACCATTATTTAATACCTTTGTGGCTAGTGCAGTGTTGGCATCTTTACCAAATGCGCCAAGCCGGTCCGCTTTATTTAAAGCTTCGTCATTGGCGTTATCATAATGGTCAGTGGAGCGTACAAGTGCTGCAAGGGCCAAAAGACGCACAAATTGTTCACGATGTAGACGTCGATTTACACCACCTGTGGCCAGTATTGGCGATCTTTAAGTTTAAAAAAGAAGGCCGCTGGCACTGGGAAATCATTTACCGCGATGCCATTGATGCCGAATCGTTTAGACAATTACGTGCCATGTTAAATATCAGTAATAAGGCTAGAGTTAAAAATGGAAACTGATTCTGTGCAAGCCTGGTGGCAAGAGCGCTGGCATAAAAACGAAATAGGCTTTCATTTACCCAATGTTCATAGTTGGTTAAAGACTCAATGGTTGCACTTAACCCAGCTGGGTAAGATTAAAAGCGATGCGTGTGTGTTTGTGCCCCTATGTGGCAAAACCTTAGATATTGGCTATTTTTTAAGTTTGGGTCATTCGGTTGTTGCTTGCGAGCTAAGCGAAAAAGCGGTGCAGCAGCTGTTCAGCCAATTACAGCTAACCCCAAAAATCAGCACTTGGGGGCAGGGGCAGTGTTACCAAGCTGAAAAACTCTGTGTCTACGTGGGGGACTTTTTCACCCTCACTACGCAAGAGCTTGCACAGGTTGATTACATTTACGATCGCGCCGCCATAATCGCTTTGCCAGAATCCACGCGGTTACAGTATAGCCAGGCGCTAATGAAAATATGCCCACAAGCTAGCATGTTAGTGATTACCTTAGATTACCAGCAGGCCAATATGTCAGGGCCACCGTTTGCGGTAAGCGAGCAAGAGCTGCAGCGATATTATCAATTGGCTTACAATATTGATGTGCTGAAGCAAAAAGAAATTATAGATAAAGAGCCACGCTTTAAACAACGTGGTTTAGCCAGTTTAATTGAAACCATTTTATGGTTAGAGCCTAAAATTTAATGAGTACAAACATGTTGGAAATCGGCAAATTTAACGAACTCACCGTCACTAAAGAGTTACCTCGTGGCTTGCAGCTAGATGGCGGTGACGCGGGTGAAATATTGCTGCCTAAGCAATACGTAACTGAAGAAATGAAAGTAGGTGATGCACTAACCGTATTTATATACCGTGACAGTGAAGAGCGCTTGGTAGCCACTACCATAACGCCTCATGCTCAGGTAGGTGATTTTGCTTATTTGAACATTGTTGATGAAAGCCCAGTAGGGGCCTTTTTAGATTGGGGTTTACCTAAAGATATTTTGGTGCCGTTTTCTGAGCAAAGTAACCGTTTAGAAAAAGGCCGTAAGGTATTGGTGCGTATTTACCTAGACGATTCAGACCGTGTTACCGCCTCTACTATGTTAGATACCTTTTTGTACGACACCGATGACACCGATCGTTTTAAAAGCGGTGATGAAGTTAATTTAGTGGTGGCCGGCAAAACCGACCTAGGCACTAAAATGATTATAGAAGGTGTGTACTGGGGCCTAATTTACGAAAGTGATATTTATCAAGACCTAAACCGTGGCGATAAAGTTAAAGGCTTTATTCAGCGTGTTCGCCCGGATAAAAAAATTGAAGTTACTTTGCAAAAGCCAGGCTTTGGGCGCATAGAGCCGTTGGCTCAAAAAATTCTAGACAAGCTGGCCAATGAAGACGAAGGTTTTATTCCGCTAAGCGACAAAAGCTCACCCGAAATGATTAAGCGCGTATTTTCGTGCAGTAAAAGCAGTTTTAAACAGGCCATTGGTGGTTTGTTTAAACAAAAGCTTATTATGATTGAGCGTGAAGG
>JAPYOO010000347.1 GCA_029938135.1 Bermanella sp.
AATTTGTAAAAAACCTCATTTGTTATACAGTTCGATTATATGCACCCACCTTCGGACCCCCTATGAAATCTTCTTTAATGTTAAAAACCTTGTTTGTAAGCGCTTTTGCTTTGTTGGTCAGCGTATCAACTTGGGCCCATGATCATTCAAATGCGAATGTCTCTATTAGCTACCCTCAAGATGGTGCCGTTGTACAAAGCCCACTAGTGGTGAAATTTAGCCTTCAAGGCATGACGCTGGCTCCTGCCGGTACCGGTGGTCCAAATTCAGGCCATCACCACCTTATTGTGGATGGCACGCTACCTGACTTAAGCAAACCTATGGGTGGAGATGTGACACATTTTGGTAAAGCTCAGACTGAAACCGTTTTAGAGCTAACACCTGGCAAACATACGCTGCAGTTGATTCTAGGTGATAAGACTCATAAGCCGCACATGAAGCCGCTGATCTCTGAAAAAATCACGATTACGGTTAAATAATTCTTAGCCCAACCTAACCCCTGCTCTTAGGCCTAAACCGTGAGAATAATAGAAGGGGTTCTCATAAGTTGAACCTAAAACTGTTCAGCTTATGCAAGGCCGACTAAACTTTAATAGGAGATAAGTTGTCAGGGTCGGTTATGCGTAAACATAAATCTAAAATTGTGTTGTTTATTATTACCTTAGTAATAGTGGGCATTTGGATGAGTTTTTATTCTGCACCACTTGATCCTGGCAACCTGCCTGACACTAGCAATAGCAAACCTATATCTGAGCCTTCTCCTATTTCTGCGGGCGGCCTCACACCCACTAAAACAAACACTAATTTAAATATACCGCACAACCCTTTAAAGGCATCCAGTACGCCTAATGTAAAACCAAAAGTGCTCACGGGTAATCCTCATTTTGATCAGATGACGCCTGGGATGCAGCAAGCACTGAAAGATAGCCTGTTACTTGAAGGCCCCAAGGAAACCTATACTCGTGCAGATGGCAGCGTGGTTTTACCCTCCAATGGACGCTTTACGCAAATGCCGGTGGCCGTACAAATGCCGGACGGTACCATTAAGATTCAGGAGTATTCAAACATTCCCAAACCGATCCTAAAGTTAACCCCAGCTAAATAGCTCTATGCATTGAATTTTTAATAGCCTTGCATTGTATGAGTTACGTACAGTTACATCCCGTCGCATAATGCATCTTTATTCTTGACCGTAAAGGTCTAAGCTTAATAGCGTACCCTAAACGTTGTTAGGCTGTGTGTATGGCGTATTTTTCTTCTGTTGCGACACTATTTTTTCTGCTTTTAATTTCTGGTGGGCAGGTATTGGCAGCGGCCTGTCCTGCCTCATCTTCAGCTGAAACAACAGGTGCTACTGACGGCGATAACTGCACCGTAACTGATGCCACGACAAGTACCGTTATCCAGTTGAATTTTATTTCCGGCTTTGATTCCACCACACTGATTGAGAACGACACCACCACTCAGACTGATACGGATGCCTATTTAACGTCTTTAACTGGAGGGGCTACCGTATCTGATAACGCCACTATGCCTGCTACGGCAGCAACAGCGTCTAAGGCAAGCGGTAATAACGGCACCACGCTTGGCGCGCAACGTAAATTAGCTTTTATTAAAGCGGCCGAGATTTTGGCGTCACAAGTGGTAACCACAGAGCCTATTCTGGTAGATGCTGATTTTACTAATACGCTAGCTTGCGCTCAAAACGGAGCAACTCTAGGCAGCGCCAGTGCATCGTCTTTTTTACAAAATGCATCAGCGCCAGCTGGGGCATTGAACAGTACTTGGTATCCTGTGGGTTTATATAATGCCTTGGACGGAGCTGATAACTACCCCCCTGCAGGCCCTTTAAACGCTAACCCTAATACCGTTGACAATGGCGGTGCGCTTAATGCAGACAGTGACGTATTTGCTCGCTATAACACATTAACGGGTACCACTGGCTGTCTTGATATCAGCAATGGCTGGTATTACGGATTCGATACACCACCATCTGCTATCGCGGTTGATGATAATGGAGACCCGTTACCGTTTACACTTGATGGTGAGGCGCCACAAATAACCTACATTGGCTTCATAACCGTTCTTCTGCATGAAATGTTACATGGCTTAGGCTTTTCTACCCTTACCGATTCCAGTGGCAATGAACTTGGCAACCTCGATGATATATATGCGACATTTTTAAGAGATAATGCCAATAGCCGCAACTGGAATGATGCCAGTGAAAGTGCTGCCAACCGAGTTGCTTCTTCAATCAGCTCTACAGGTTTGTTATGGACAGGCACCAATGTAAATACCCAAGCCGTTGGGGTAGTGACAGCTGGCTTCCAAGATAATACATCTTCAGCAAGTACTTTCGACTCTGGTGACCGAGTACAAATGTATGCGCCAAACCCTTTTGAAAGTGGCAGCAGTGTTGCACATTTTGATACTGCAGTTTCCCCCAATGAAATTATGGAACCGCAATACACAGCAGGATCACTGGATATTGGTTTAGCGCTTTATCTTCTTCAAGATATTGGCTGGAGCATTGCCACGGCTAATACCGCGCCCACCATTACTATTACTGGAACCCCTTATAGTACCAACGAAGATACCGCTAAAGTGATTGATGCCAGTGGTTGGGATAGTGATGCTGAAGGCGACACTGTGTCGTTTTCGATTTCCTCTTGCCCTGCCAATATAACTTGCTCCATTGATAGTGACGGCCAAAATTTAACACTTACACCTGCCAGCAATTATAACGGTGCAACCAACAGCGTTGAAATTACCCTAACCGATGATGGCACCGGTAATTTAACCGCCAGTGATACTTTTAATTTAAATGTAACTGCTCAAAATGATGCGCCTGACTGGTCAGCTATTAGTACTCAAAACGTTACCATTGGCGGAAGTTCGGTTGATGTAAACCTCGCCACATATGCCAGCGATATAGAAGGCGATAGCCTTACTTATTCTGAGATAAGTTGTGGGTCAGGACTGTCATGCTCCCTTTCAAGCTCTACTATGACACTGAGTGGTATTTCAAACGCAGGTGCCACCGTAACCGTTGAAGTTCAGGCTGATGATGGCAACAGCGGTCAAACCAACAAAACCTTCAGTGTAAGTATCAGTGCCGCCGCTAACAGCGTGCCTTCATGGACAAGCATCCCGGCTCAAAACCATACAGTGGG
>JAPYOO010000348.1 GCA_029938135.1 Bermanella sp.
CCGTAATGGTTTGCAGGTAGTCGCCGCTGTTGGGGTAATCGGTTGCCGAGCTGGCCTCTACTGTTAGTTGTACCGACTCAGTAAATTCAACAATGTTATCGGGCAAGATCTCCACGCCTAAATCAATGTTGGTACTCACTGGAGTAAAGGCATTTTGAGTATGCAAGGCCAGTGTTGTATTAACTGTAAAGTCATCCGTTAAGGCCGCGCATTTAACCGTATCAGTGTCGGTACATGTGTCCTGATCTATTTTCAGCGCGATGCTAGGTGTACTTTTGGCAATAGGGTTGGTTAACCAGCCCACGCTGTACGGACTTATTATTGTGCCACTGGCAGGCTCGACGGCATCGGCTGCCTTATTAAAACTAAGGAGTAGTTTGTCATCATTTGGAATGACCAGTGTTAATGGGTTATCGCTCTTCGCCAGCCCGGTGGTATCAACAAACCCCCCTACAAATCCGTTTTCTTGAGTTAAATAAACGGTCAGTTTTTCTTCAGATTCTACGAATACATCGTTATTCACCGCTACCTTAAAGGTAGTTTGCTCGCCAGCAGTTAATACACCGTCTTCTGTCTTTAGGGTAAGGGTGTTGAATAGCTCGCCCCCCCCCGAGGTAATAGTGTAATCCTTGGGTTCGGTCTCAACGTTTTCAACCTCGTTTATGGTTTCTGTGAAAGCTGTATTACGCGCACTATCTGTGTCTTTATGGTGGATGGTTAAATCCAATACGCCCACATTTTCATCAACATCTTTATCCCACGAAATTGAGTATTCTACACAGCCTGATTCAAATTCAGTTGATAAGCCTGCTACGCAATTGGTCTTTAGTGGATCTATTAACTGAGAGATAGTAAGCGTTAAAAAGTCATCATTTTTAATGGTGCTATTTAATATTTTATTGCCATTACTGCCCGCTTCCCCCCCTTCAAAATGATCAATGTAACTGGGTGTGCTTAACTCGCTTACTTCGAATTGAATGGTCTCGGTGGCTTCTACTACTGGGTCGCCTTTAACCGAAACTAAACTACTGCTGGATTTTATTGGTGTAACGGTTGTGCCATTGTTTTTAGTATGAATTGGCAAGGTAGTGCCCGTTACATCATGCACAATGTAATCTGCACTGCTGGCGCAAAAAACAGAACTGTCATCTGCAGGACAAATGTCTTCCACCTTAATACTAATATTGTCTACATTAGGGGCGATGGCCTTGTCCCAACTATAGGTAAAGGGCACAAAGCTATTACCGGTATGCTGTTCCTTTGCGTTGTCTCCGCTGATATCGGCCACTGCTAAGGTGATGACCAGCTTATCGTTATTAACAATAGTATGGTCAATGCTGGTTGAGGTTCCCAGTTCTAGGTAACTTGCCAAACCGCTATCAATACTGCCAATGCTAAAGGATAACGTCTCATCTACTTCCACTAAAAGGTCATCTACTATTTGTAATTGCACTTGCTTGCTGGCATTTTCTGCACTGTCAGCCGCCCGGCTTCCCGCTACCAGTTCAAAGCTACCGTCTAGGTCTGCACAAGTAACACTATCCGTTGGCACACAGGATGCTAATGTCAGTGAGTAATCTGAGCTATCTACACCCGACACAGCAAGGTTCACTGACAATGTAGGAATATCTTTAGCAAAGCCCATGTCCCAACTCACATCGTATAACAGGGTACATGCTTCGCCTGAACACGCGGCATTGGTTTCGACAGGCACCAGAGTGACCTGCGCTTTGTCGGTATTATTAATTTGGTATTGTGATGGGGCCGTAATGGTTTGCAGGTAGTCGCCGCTGTTGGGGTAATCGGTTGCCGAGCTGGCCTCTACTGTTAGTTGTACCGACTCAGTAAATTCAACAATGTTATCGGGCAAGATCTCCACGCCTAAATCAATGTTGGTACTCACTGGAGTAAAGGCATTTTGAGTATGCAAGGCCAGTGTTGTATTAACTGTAAAGTCATCCGTTAAGGCCGCGCATTTAACCGTATCAGTGTCGGTACATGTGTCCTGATCTATTTTCAGCGCGATGCTAGGTGTACTTTTGGCAATAGGGTTGGTTAACCAGCCCACGCTGTACGGACTTATTATTGTGCCACTGGCAGGCTCGACGGCATCGGCTGCCTTATTAAAACTAAGGAGTAATTTGTCATCATTTGGAATGACCAGTGTTAATGGGCTACCGCTGTCCTCCAGCCCTGTGGTACCAGTAAACTCCTCAACAAACCCATTTTCTTCAGTTAAATAAACCGTCAGTGTTTCTTCAGATTCTACAAATACATCGTTATTCACTGCTACCTTAAAGGTAGTTTGTCCACCAGCAGTTAAAACACCGTCTTCTGTCTTTAAGGTAAGGGTGTTGAGTAGCTCGCCCCCCTCAGAGGTAATAGTGTAATCCTTGGGCTCGGTCTCAACGTTTTCAACCCCATTTATGGTTTCTGTGAAAGCTGTATTACGCGCACTATCTGTGTCTTTATGGTGGATGGTTAAATCCAATACGCCCACATTTTCATCAACATCTTTATCCCACGAAATGGAGTATTCTACACAGCCTGATTCGCCGTTAACCCCCTCACAAATGCTAGTGTCTTCGGTGATGTTAATGGTTAAAAAGTCATCGTTCAGTATTATGGCCGCCAGGCTCAGTGTCTCGTCGGCTGGATCAAACTCCTCATTATTAAACCCTCTAATATAAGCGTGCCCATCTCCATTGGTGCTGTTAATACCGCTACCAACCTTATCGACACTAACAATTACGTGTTCATCGCTTTCAACTCGGGTATCTATTTTAAAAAACACCGGCAAGGTTAAAGGATTGCTAGGAATAGACGTAACACCCTGCCCGTTTGCATCTTGGTTATGCAGCGTAATGGCGTTCGTTTCAATGTTAAAATCTGATGTGGCCGAGTCATTTAGTTCGGCACACTTAAATGCAAAGCTGTCACAGACACTGTTTATGGCAATTTGAATGGAGGGAACATTGTCTGCTATTTCTTTGTTCCAAGTGTAGGTAAAGGGCGCTTGCTGAGACAGCATGCTTTCACTTAGTTCTTCTAAGCTTTCATCGGGCTCGGTTAAAGTGACCACTAATTGGTCTTCATTTTTAATTATTTGCGTGATCGTATTATCACCACCAGATC
>JAPYOO010000349.1 GCA_029938135.1 Bermanella sp.
AAAAAAGGACCATATGTATCTAAAGATTCCGTTACCACACTTGGGCAAACAGCGTTAATGCGTTGATTACTTTTTAACTCTATTGATGCCCCCAACACAAAACCCTCTATCGCCGCATTTACACAGGTTGCATTAGCGCCTCCAACAATTGGCTGTTCACTCACAATACCGGAACTTAAGGTAATAGATCCTCCATCATTTAAATAATGTTGCCCTATCAAAGCGAGATTAACCTGCCCTAAAAGTTTGTCTTGTAGCCCAATATTAAAATCATCGCCTGTCATATCAGCTAACGGGCCAAAGTGTAAATTGCCACACACCGATATAATCGCATCGACTCTTCCAATGGTATCAAACAGCGTTTGTATACTGTGTGAAGACCGAATATCCACCTGAAGGTCGCCCTGTGTATTGCCAACTTTAATGACCGTATGGCGCTCCTGCATATTTTTAACGATTGCCATGCCTATTGTTCCAGTTGCACCAATGACTACAATTTTCATCTTTTATTCCTCAGTTCAGGTTGATTTACGTGCATTATATTGGCAACCTGCAGTAGTTAAAGATGCATTATGTTTATCACTTGTAAACTGTGAGTTTAGAATGGACAGATTGAAGAGTATTGAAGTATTTGTGGAGGTCGTTAACGCGGGTAGCTTTACTAAAGCGTCAGAAAAATTTGCTATCACCCCTGCTATGGTTGGGAAACACATTAAGAACCTAGAGCACACCGCTGGTGCGCCCTTGTTAAACAGAAATACTCGCAAGCAAACCCTCACCGAGATCGGTGAGATTTACCTTTTAAGGTGCCATAAAATACTCAGTGAATATGCGGCACTTGAACAAGAAACATCTTTAATAAGAAAGGAGCCCACTGGGATATTGCGTATTAATGCACCCATTACTTTTGGCACGTTACTTTTATCCCCCATAATTTGTGATTTCTTGGAGAAATATCCAAAAATTGATATTGAATTAGAACTCACCGATGAGTTAATAGACGTAACGCACGACGGCTTTGATGTGATTTTTAGGATAGGAGATCTTGAAGATGCAGCGTATATTGGAAAAAAGGTTACCGATTATGAACTTGTATTTTGCGCATCGCCTCACTATCTAAATACGTCAGGTATTCCATCATCAATAAAAGAACTCAATCAACATAGATGTTTAGGGTTTTCTTATTGGAAAAAGCAATCAAAAACAATATCAAAACTAGATACTCATGCATTTGACATAGCCCATAGTCGATTTCGCGCCAACAATGGCATGGCATTAAAAGTTGCAGCGCTTAATGATTACGGCGTTCTTTTACAGCCACGTATTTTGGTTAGTGATGAACTTACAGACGGCAAGTTAGTAGAAATTCTATCTGAATTTAAACCAGAGCCAAGCCCCGTCAACTTACTTTATAAGTCACGAAATGAAATTTCATTAAAAGTAAGATTATTCATTGATTTCATTCAGCAGAGGCTACGCTCTCAATAAAATTACAGGGGCTTCAAATACCCCTGCATTCACTACAAAACCCAATCTCTTGCCCTTAAAATGTAATTTCACCCTGCAATATGGGCTCTTGTGAAAAGTGCAGCTGCATAAATTCCAGTAAACATTTGGCTTTTGCATTCAATAACTTGCCACTGGGCCACACTGCAAATATGTCCCGTGCTGGGCCAGACCAAGGGCAGAGTATTTGTTGTAACGTGCCAGCATCCAATTCATTTTTCACTTCACTCATGGGCAATAAAGCCACTCCCGCTCCATCACAGGCCAGCTGACTGGCAAAACGAATATCATTAACAGACGTAGTATATTTGGGGTGCAAGGTTACCTGCTGCTTTGTGTCCTGATGAGTGAGCGTCCACGTGGATATTTTATTAACACCAATGATTTTGTGTTGATGCAAATCATCTAACGTGGATGGTGTGTGCATTATTTTACCCATGGATGATAGGTAGCTGGGTGACGCGACTATAACCGTATTTATGGCTCCTAATCGCTTTTGGTAAAGTTGTGAGTCACTTTGTGGGCCTATGCGTATGGCGATATCAGCTTGCGCGTCTATAACATCTTCGGTGGAATTATTAAGTTGCAGTTGTAAATGAATATCTGGGTACGCCTTAATAAACGCCGACCATGCTGGCTGCAATATGCCTAACGATATATTAGTAGGCGCCAGCACTTTTAATGGCCCGCTAAGTTGATGTTGTTCAGAGCTTAAGTGTTGTGCCGTGGTTTCAAACTGCTGAACTAAATCAGCATACGCTTGAAAATATACTTCGCCTTCTTGCGTTAAATTAAACTGACGCGCAGAGCGGTGAATTAATTGATGGCCTACGCGCGCCTCCAGTTTTTGTAAGCGCCGCGTTACCGTTGCCGCCGGTAATTGTAAGTGCTCAGCCGCTGCGGCCAATCCCCTGTAGTGCACTATGTGCACAAATAACGCGATGTCATCAATCATAATTTCACCATACCACTATTCCATATTTGGAATCTAATCTTTCATTTATGCCTGTATTTCACATAACGATAATTATATAGAGTTAACCCACATTGTTAAACACAACATAAGTGAGGCTTTAATGGACAAGTTATGGGTTAGTGCAGGTATTGAGGTTATTGACGGTAAAGATGTATCGCAGGCAAAAGAAGCCTTATTTAACCTGGCGGTCGCGACCCGCCAAGAGCCCGGCAACATAAAATTTAACGTGCTGCAGCAGTTGGATAAACCGAGCAGCTTTACCCTGTGGGAGTGCTGGGATGACGCAGCGGCACTTAAACAGCACTTCAACGCCCCCCACACCACAGACTACCTTGCGCAATCATGGACTAAGGTTGTGTACATTGAACGCCTGCAACATACCGAAGCGATGAGCAGCGTGGCGGGCGTATGAGGCAACGGCTTATATTTGCGCTGTTAATGTCGTTTATATTGTCCCTGTTAATGACCGCTTGGGTCACCTTAATAAACCTAGGCTGGAGTGAAACCTTTTACACACACTGGTTTACTGCTTTTTTATTGGCGTGGCCAGCCGCTGCATTAATAGCTTTCGTGTTTGGCCCTAAAGTTCAAAAATTAACATTAAAAATTACACGATTCACAAACATTTAACAGGAATGCCAC
>JAPYOO010000070.1:0-12448 GCA_029938135.1 Bermanella sp.
CTGTTTAATTCTAGGCATTCCACCGTCAATCCCATGGAAAGCTCCATTTCCATCTCCTGACTACCGGCTACTTTTTCCACAGTGCCATGTTCATCAAGTCTTATTTGAATGTCCATTTTTCGCCCTTTTGTTATTTTTGTTTGGCCTTCAGTATAAATAAGCTAACTTTTTATTACTTGGTTGAAACTAGCCAATATTTTAGTCTTAGACCATTACATAGCACAACTACCGTTGGTTATTAGCGGGCCAGCCACACATTCTCCTGTCACTGAATATTTAGTCGATAAAGGGCCACAAAAGCACCATAAACACTGCAAGTTTTGGCTGTTGAGCTACAGTTAATTGAATTGCGATAGGTACATTTGGGAGCTCATGGAGAAAACGGCGACAGGAACAGGAGGTTCATTTTTGGGCTCCTTGGCATTTAAAATTCCTTTGTTGTTTATCATTATGCTGTCATTCATGATGGGGGCCTTCCTGTGGGTGATGGAAAATCAGGGTAAACCCTTGTTACTTAAGGTGGCCAAACAGCAAGTTCGTGAAACCGGCGAGTCTATTGTTGGTGCATTAGCTGAGAGGCTGGCGCTCACCGCTTCCTTAGTTACTAGCATGGCCAACAGTGCCGAGGCGCTCCCCAAAGACACCAATCAGTATAAAAACGTCATTAAACGCCAGCTAGATTATGAAGGTACCGAGCACTTTATTGCCGGTGGTGGTGTATGGCCCGAACCCTTTCAATTTAGTAACGGTCGTCAAAGGCGCAGTTTTTTTTGGGGGCGTGATAAAAACAATCAACTAAAATATTACAACGATTATAACTTGCCCGCAGGTTTGGGTTATCACAATGAAGAGTGGTATGTGCCCGCGCGCTTCATAGGCCGAGATGAAATTTACTGGTCACGCTCTTATATGGATCCTTATTCATATCAGTCCATGGTGACTGCTACCGCGCCTATGTATCGTGACAATCAATTTTATGGCGTTGCTACGGTTGATATTAAACTCGAAGGTTTAACTGAATTGCTGGCCTCTAAAGCGACTCACTTTAATGGTTACGCGTATGCCTTGGATCGCAATGGCACATTTTTATCTTTTCCAGATTTAAGCATGAGCCAACGAGTCAGCCTTGATGAAAATAAAAACGAGGTGGTAGAAAGTATTAACATTGCAGAATTGGCCAGTACCTCCCCCTATATTCCCAATATTATTGCTTCGTTAAGCCAGCTTGAAAATATTAGTAAATTAAATCCAGATCTTATTGTTCGCGCTAAAAAAATCGCCAGTAGTAGTTATCAAATAGAAATAAAAGAAGCCCATCGCATCATTAGTGTCATTGCTAATCCCTTTAAGCATAAAAGCCTTGGGGAAACGTTTATTAAAGAAATTGAAATGAGCGATGACCCTATATTACATGAGCCTGTTCTAATTAATGTTTTTCATGTGCCTAAAACCTACTGGAAAGTGATAACGGTGACGCCCTTAAGTGTCATAAATTCGAGTAATGAAGATATTAAGCAATCGGTATTAATGAGCTTTGCGTATGTAATTGCAGTGGGGCTGTTAATTGGCTTTATAATTTTATCTAAATTTTTACTGTCCCCGCTAAAATCTATGTATCACCAGCTTAATAGTAAATCGGGTGAACTGGTTTTAATCCAAGGTATTAATAAGGGTGAATTGGGGGCGTTAGCACGCAAATACAATCAACGCAGTGAACAACTCATGAGTGCAAATGCAAACTTGGAAAAGTTGTTGGTGCAAGCGCAGCAAGCTGGCGTTGCCAAGACCCATTTTTTAGCGAACATGAGTCACGAAATTCGCACCCCCATGAACGGCGTACTGGGTATGTTAAATATTTTGTTGCGTGGGGACTTAAATAACCAGCAAAAACACTATGCGTTAGTCGCTAAATCCAGTGCCGATAGCTTGCTCATTTTAATTAATGACATCTTAGATTTTTCAAAAATTGAAGCGGGTAAACTGGACTTAGAAGTTATTGAGTTTGATTTACGCAGCATGCTGAGTGAGTTCACTGTCACCATGGCGCACTTAGTTCATAGTAAAGGCTTGGAACTCATACTGGATCTTAATGATTTAGATATTAATTGGGTAAAAGGAGATCCTGGGCGTATCCGTCAAATACTGACTAATTTGGTGAGCAATGCCATTAAATTTACCGAAAATGGTGAAGTACTGATTAAAGTGGGGCTTAAAGATGCAGGGGTGATGGGCTTAGTATTGTATGGCAGTGTCAGTGATACCGGTATTGGCATTCCCAAAAGCAAGCAGGAAACACTATTTGAATCTTTCTCTCAAGTGGATAGTAGTACCACCCGAATTTATGGTGGGTCTGGATTAGGGTTGGCCATTTGCAAACAATTATGTGAATTAATGGATGGCTCCATCAGTGTTTATAGTGAATTAGGCTGCGGAAGTAGTTTTGAGTTTACCGCCAGTTTACAGCTAGGTCGCCACGTAAAATTAGATGCACCTAAGATAAACCTGCATAACAAATACGTATTATTGGTGGATGATAATCAAACCAATTTATTGGTGCTCAGTGAATTATTAAAAGGCTGGGGTGCGTTGGTTACCGAAGCCACTGGCGGACGTGAAGCTTTGCAAATTATGCACCGGCTGCCTAATTTTGATGCGGTTATTGTTGATATGCAAATGCCCTTCATGGACGGTGAGCAGCTGGGCTGTCACATACGTGAAGAAATAAAATGGGCTGACGTGGCGTTAATTATGATGACGTCAAAGAGTGAGCGCGGGGATGCAAGGCATTTTTCCGATATTGGTTTTTCAGCTTACCTCACTAAACCGGTTATGCCAGGCGATGTACACGATGCCTTACAGATTGCCATTGCGGGCGGAGAGGGTTTAGAGCAGGCGCAACCTTTGGTGACGCATCATCATCTTGAGTCATTGCGCCAACAAGAGAATGAACCGTTACCCGAAAATAAAGAAACTTGGCCATTATTGTTATTAGTAGAAGATAATCTTATTAATCAAGAAGTGGCGTTAAGTATATTAGAGGGCATTGGGTACCAAGCAGAGATAGCCGAGGATGGTCAGCAAGCCATAGAGATGTTAATCAAAGCGGGGGATAAGGTGCCCTATAAGGCCATATTAATGGATTGCCAAATGCCCGTCATGGATGGTTATGAATGTACTCGGCAAATTCGCAAAGGTCACCATAATATTTTTAATCACGCCATTCCTATTATCGCCATGACGGCTAATGCCATGAAGGGGGATCGTGAAAAATGCATAGATTCAGGTATGGACGATTATCTATCAAAACCTATTAACATTAGTGCCTTGCAAGATAAGCTAGGCCAATGGGTAGGTAATGAGTAGGAAATGGTTGTGCCTGATTGCCAGTTTTATTATTGCAGCAACCTTGTATGCTTGTGCTTCAGTACCCACCCCTGAATACAAGGACATTAAATATGATTACGTTGTGGGCAGTATCTACCCGTTAACCCAAGCTCATAAAAATATTTATTTTAAAATAGACGCTTCCGATCTAACCCTCCCTGAAGATACCCTTTCCATTCCCACTTTAAAATTAAAGAAAGTACTTAAAAAGAGGCAGGCTCAAGTAGTGGTATTTATTCATGTGGCGAATTCATTTTTAATATTTAGGCCCGCAGGCATGCGCAAAGAAGTGGTTTTTGATGCTCAGCAAAAAGGCGTCTTAAAAGATGTAGCCATTCAGCGCGCTCATATTCGAACCCATTACAATATTGAAGTAGTGGATGTATTGGCCGATACCCTAATTGATCAATTTAGCGGTGCAAAAAACTATCCAATAGAAGCAATAGATCTTTTTAATAAAGATAAAAACAGGCAAGCTTTAAAATCTGTTTTTTTAGCCGAGTCGGTGGTTGCGCGTTATGAGGTAATAAATAGTATTTGGCAAGGGCTTGAACATCTATATTTAAAAGATGTTCAGGTAAGCTTTGCACAAGAGACACATTATCTGGTTAAATCCTTAAATACAGAGCCAAAGCTGGCGTTGGCATTTGAAAGCTTAAACGAAAACAATAAACGCTCGGCGAAACAAGCCCTTAATATTTACAATGTTTTGTTAAAGAAATATAAAAAACTAGAAGGGGATTACAATAAAACAGTCAGTCTATATATAAATCATGGCATAACGGTGAGTACCAGTATTGTCAATCATCAGTATCAAGATCGGTACCCTTATTATGACAGTGAATAATGGTATTGATGTAAATACTGATGTTGTGAGTCACATATTATTGCCATGTAGAAGCCATATATTAACTAAGTTCTGGCAAGTTTTTAAAATAGGCCAATGCTTCAGGGTTTTTAAGTGAATCCTTGTTTTTAACGTCTCTATTATGAATCGTTTCTCGCACGGCAACCTCAACTATTTTTCCTGACAACGTACGAGGGATATCGTTAACTTCAATGATAACGGCAGGTACATGCCTAGGTGTGGTATTAATTCTAATGGTCTTTTTTATTTCCTGAATGATACTGTCATTTAAAGACAAACCATCCCGCAAGATCACAAATAAAACCACGCGTTCATCATCACCGTCTTTAGGCCATTTTTGACCCACCGCAATGCTTTCCATTACGGCATCTATTTTTTCTACTTGGCGGTAAATCTCGGCAGTACCAATGCGCACTCCACCTGGGTTTAGTGTGGCATCACTGCGACCGTGAATAATAACGCTTAAATAGTGCTGGTTTAATTTGCTGTTCTTAAAGTCCTTATTATTTTTACTGAGCCCGGTATTATGCAACGAGTGGGGCACCAATTCAGCTATGTCCCCTTGAGCCCAGGTATTTTCAAAGCGCTCAAAGTAACTGCTTAAATATTTTTTATTACCAGCATCTTGATAAAAACCAATAGGCATAGACGGGAAGGGGGCGTTACACACCAGTTCGCCTTTTTCGCCACTGGCGGGGTCAATGGGCTGTCCGGCTTCATCATAAATGTTCACGGCCATGCCTAAACCAATACATTGCATCTCACCTTGATACACCGGCAGTATGGGGCACCCTAGGGTGAAGGTAGAAATAATGTCGGTGCCTCCGGCAATAGAGCTTAAACACACATCTTGTTTGATTTCACGGTATACAAATTCAAAGCTTTCATGACTTAACGGCGACCCTGTTGATAAAACCGTTTTTAAATGTGTTAACTCAAACTCTTGTTTAGGTGATACGTTCAGTTTTTCTAAGTGGCTGATGTACTTGGCGCTACAACCAAAAATACTAATTTTTTCTTGCTGGGCCATTTTCCATAATACATCGGCTCCAGGAAAAAAAGGCGAGCCATCAAAAATCACTAAGCCAGCACCGGTCATCAGAGTCGACACCATCCAATTCCACATCATCCAGCCACAGGTTGTGTAATAAAATAGTACATCGTCTGGTTTAACATCGGTATGAAATGCCAGCTCTTTGTAATGCTGTAACAAAGTACCGCCTGCACTGTGCACTATGCACTTGGGTGCACCCGTAGTGCCCGAGCTATATAAAATATAAAGGGGGTGATCAAAAGGCAGTTCGGCAAATTCTATATCGCTTGCGTCGTTGTTGATGCACGTCGCAAACAGGTTAATCGTTTTATCGCTGGCAACGTTGGGCAATAGAGCGCTAATCTCATTAACGCTAAGACTAGTATTCACATAAGGCACCACCACAACCTGCTCAATACTGTTTAACTGCGGTAATATTTGGTTCAGCTTGTCTAAACTATTAAGGGTTTTCCCCCCATAAAAATAGCCATCGGTGGTGATTAAAATCTTAGCTTCAATTTGCCCAAAACGATCCAGTACCCCTTGCAAACCAAAATCCGGTGAGCAGCTTGACCATATGGCCCCAAGGCTCGTGGCGGCTAACATAGTAATAATGGTTTCGGGAACATTAGGCATAAAGCCCACCACTTTATCTCCAGGTTTAACGCCTTGTTGCACCATCCAATGACTTAAGCGCGCGACCTTGTTGAATAATTGTGCGTAAGACAATTGCTGTTGTTTGCCATACTCGTTGTAAGACGTAATAGCGGTGCGGTCGTCACGAAATTTCAATAAATTTTGCGCAAAGTTTATTTTGGCCCCTTTAAACCATGTGGCCCCCGGCATTTTCTCGCTGTTTTCAAGCACACTTGTGTGAGGGTGTGATTGTACAAACGAGCCAAAGTCCCACACATAAGCCCAAAATAATTGAGGCAAGCGTATTGAAAAGTCATAAAGCTCTTGGTAGTTGCTAACTTGATGTCCATCCTTGGCAATATGATTCATCAGCTGTTGCATGTTGCTCTGCTGAATGCGGGTGGGGGATGGAGACCAAAGTAATTTTGCCATGAGAGGTTACTGCGCCGGGTAAAGTTGTGGTTGTCATTAAAAGATAGCAGACACTTGTTATATTTATCAAACTTAAAAATACAATCTATTAATTAATAATATTTATTAATGTCAGAAGTAATTATCTTTGATTCTTAAACAGATGAACAGAGCCACGTTATGTTTTTTTTAGCTTTTCTCTAGGTTTTATGGGCTTTATAGCCAATTTTCAGTGCAAATAGTTAAACTGAAATAAAACAAGCGGTTGCTTGGTTTTGGGCTGTGCGCTAAGGTAGAGCCATCATCAATAAATGAACAACAGGGGAATGAATATGTCACAAAAAGCGGTAATCACCTGCGCCCTAACTGGGGTCCTAACTAATCCAAAGCAACACCCAGTGCCCGTTACAGCAAAACAAATGGCTGCATCTGCAAAAGAAGCCTATGACGCAGGCGCCAGCGTCATGCATATTCATTTTCGCCAGCAAGAAGAAGGCAAAGGCCATTTGCCAACGTGGGAGCCAGAAGTCGCCTTTGAAATGAGTGAAGCCATTCGTGCCGCTTGTCCAGGTGTCATTATGAACTACACAACCGGCACCATTGGTCGTGATCAAAGTGGCCCTATTGACTGTATTCGCCGCGGCAAACCTGAAATCGCTGCCTGTAATGCGGGCTCGTTAAACTATTTAAAAACGCGCTCTAACGGTACTTGGGCTTGGCCACCTATGTTATTTCAAAATACCGTTGAAAAAATTGATGAATTACTAAAAGTGCTAAAAGAAGAAAACTGTCGCCCTGAATTTGAATGTTTTGATGTGGGTATCATCCGCTCTGTTGGCATGTTCCAAGAAGTGGGCATGTGTGATCGTTTGGATTACAACCTAGTGATGGGTGTTAATTCGGGTATGCCAGCAGACCCAGAGTTACTGGAAGTGATTGTTAAATATCTTAAGCCAAACAGCCATTGGCAAGCGACGGTTATTGGTCGTGAAGAAATTTGGGCCGTACATAAAAAAGTGGCTGAACTAGGCGGTAATTTACGTTCTGGTTTAGAAGATACTTTTTACCTTCCAGGTGGCGAGCGTGCCACCAGTAATGGTCAGTTAATCGAAGCGCTTGCTCAAGTCGCTAAAAATGCCGGACGTGAAGTAGCCAGCCCAAGCGAAGCGCGTGAGTTATTCTTGTAATACAACAGTTTAAACGTATGTATTAATGCGAGCGGGCATGGATGTTGCCGCTTGCATTTTTTGCTTTTGCATTCGGCTAATATATGGCTGCACCTCCCAATACTGGTTCTTAGTAAAGTGTATAACCAACCCTTCTTACCTAAAACGCCTTTAAATAAGGGGCATAGGGTCCTGCCCACAACCGGCTAACGTCCTGCACTACAGGATATTTTATTCTTTTTCTATTTAAGAAAATTCATTGCTGAATTCTCATGTTTTTTAACCTCTATGGTGTAAATAAGTTTTGAGTGGCAGTTCATTCAATATTATTTAAGTGTTATAAGGCGACCGATTGTAACCGTCAATATGTAATATGAGTTAAGTGGAGAAGGTTAACCTTGTAATTATTAGCTATAAGAAAATACAGCTTACAACAACATGGTATTTTTCCGGATATATAAACAGTGTTATCTTTAATTCAGAAAATTCAGAAATACCCGTAAAAATGAAAAGCACCTAAAATGTGTTTAATCGAGTGGGAAAGGGGATATATGAGGCATATTCTACTGGTTGAAGATGATGTGCAGCTTAATACACTGCTTACCATAAAACTGGAGAAATGTGGCTATTCGGTTCAGCATGCGGCCAACGGCGAGGAAGCGCTATTGATGTATGAACAACGGGTGCCGGATTTGATTGTTACCGACATATTAATGCCCGAAGTTGACGGGATAGAATTACTGGCCAGTGTGAAAAAAAGGCATCAAGGAGCTAAACTTAAAACCCTGGCCATATCCGGTGGCGGGCATCTAGACGGAGCTACTTACCTTAGTTGGATGAAAGCCTTTGGTGCAGATAGCCTATTGGAAAAGCCGTTTAAATTAGCCGATTTCATCACTCGAGTTGAGGGTTTAATCGAGTGTGACTAGTTTATTTGTGGCTGACTAAAATCTAGAATATACATGAGCGAGGTTGGTATGTTAAAGCACATTTCCATTGTCGATGATGATTTTCAAGTGACTCAGTTTCTCAGTGTATTCGCAAAAAAATGGGGTTATGCTGCGAAACAATATACCGATGTATTGAATTTTTTGGATGTAGAGCATCATCCACATGAAGTGATTATGTTGGATCTAAATATGCCAAATGTAGATGGCGTAGAAGTGATTCGTCAACTTGCTCAAAAAAAATGTCGTTCAGCCCTAATATTAATGACAGGGCATGACGAGCGTATTTTAAAGTCGGCTCAAATATTATGCAAAGAATACAATCTTCAGTGTTTGGATATACTCACTAAGCCTATTAATGTATCAAAACTAAAAAAACTATTGGCCCGATTTAAACAATCTCGCGAGCCCCAGGAGCCACCCAGATCGGCTATCTGGATACCTTCAAAACATGATTTAACACAAGCCTTAGATAACAACGAATTGCTATTGCACTTCCAGCCCCAGGTAAACATCAATACGGGTTTGGTTAATAGGGTGGAGGCGCTAGTTCGCTGGTACCACCCTCAGCACGGCTTGATTTACCCTGATCGATTTATCCCATTGGCCGAGCAGGAAGGCTTAATTGACCAATTAACTCAACGGGTCATTGAGATGGCTGTTTGGGAGGGGCAGGCTTGGTGGGAGAATAACAAAGAGATAAATATATCCATAAACATATCAGCCCATAATATTTGTAATTATGACTTTGCCGAGTATTTAATTCGTCTGTTCCATGACAATAAATTACCAGCTTCGCAACTGTCCTTAGAAATAACAGAAAGCCAACTAATGATGCAATGGGGGGCTTCTTTAGATGCATTAACTCGCTTGCGCATGAACGGGTTTTCATTGTCCATCGACGACTTTGGTACCGGCTATTCATCTTTTTCTCATTTGCACAAAATTCCCTTTTCAGAAATTAAAATCGATAAAAGCTTTGTCATGAGCATGACCCAAGACGCAACGGCCTTGGCGATTGTAGAGAGTTGTGTGCTATTAAGTCATAAATTGGGCATGACCTGTGTGGCTGAAGGTGTGGAGAGTCAGCAGCATTTTGCCATTTTGGAATCCATGGGTTGTAACATGGCCCAAGGGTATTACTTCGCTCGTCCCATGCCAGCCACAGAACTACTGGCATGGTTAAGTCATTGGCATGGACAGCGGTGCCATGGATAAGGCCATATATTCAACCACTCAGGCAGCAAAAATATTGAACGTGACCGCGCGAACGGTACAGCTTTGGGCAGATAACGGTTTATTACTGGTTGGCAAAACACCAGGGGGGCATAGGCGAATTAAAGGGGAGTCCATACAAAAATTACTACAAAGTATGGCAGTCGCTCCGAAAGGTGTGCCTGAACAGCCATCTCAAAAAAGTGTATTAATAGTTGATGATGACCCAGAATTCCAAAAAATGTTATGTAAAATAATACAGAGGTGGCAATTTGGTTTAACCATTATCACCGCAAATGACGGCTATCAAGGGTTAATTAAGATAGGACGCTTGCAACCGGATATCGTCTTAACCGATTTGAATATGCCCCATATGAATGGCTTACACATGATCACCGCACTGAAGAGCAGCAGTGAGTTAAAACACAGTAAAATCGTAGTGATTACAGGCTTACCCCTTAAGACCATGGACTGCAAATGGCTAAAAGATTTTGATGTTCCTATTCTGGAAAAGCCGGTGCACTTTAAGACACTTAAACAAATTATTAAAGATACCCTCGGCAACGAAATGAAATTGAATTCCAATTAATAAGTGAGATTAATGTAAAGGTTTAGCATGTCTAAAATTCTGGTATTAGATGATAGTAAATCCATTGCTGATTACATTAGCGCAATATTGCGGGAAGCCGGCCATGAGTGCGAATCCCTTTCGCAACCCACACGGTTATTGCCGAAGCTATTAATCAATGAATTTGATTTGTTGTTGCTGGATATTTATATGCCAGAAATTGATGGCATTCAGTTGTTAAAAAAAATACGAAAGGATAGCAGTCTCGATAACTTAGATATCATTATCGTCAGTTCTATCACGGATGAACATATTGTGGCGCAGTGCCTTAAGATTGGTGCCAATGATTACATTAAAAAGCCCATCAACGAAATTATATTAACCACTCGGGTACGTGCATGTTTAGATCGACAGCAGCACTTGAGGACACGTCAGGCGTTGTCGCAATCATCCGACAATTATCAAACCATGATCAATAACGTTCTGGATGGGATGTTGGAGTTTGATGGTGAAGGGGGCATTACCTTTATTAATAAATCCCTAGAAAGCATGTTTGGATATGAGCAAGGCCAGCTTTTAAGGGAAAAGGTCACGATATTAATACCTGAAATCTTCGATAATGTGAATTACTGCCATGGCATGGAATATCAAATAGAGGATCTAAGGCGTGTAATGGGGATTGGTCGTGAGGTAAACGCCATCAAGGCCGACGGCAGTTTTTTCCCAGTTGAACTCACGTTGAACGAAGTTCACAGTGGAGATCAACTGGGATTTACCTGCATGATACGTGACCTCAGTGAGCGACGTAAACACCAAATAAGAGCATTGCAATTTAGTCGCTTGATGGACAGCTCATTAAATGAAATATACATGTTTGATAGTACAACACTTAAATTTTTAGAGGTGAATATTGGGGGGCGTGACAACCTGGGATACTCCATGGATGAACTTAAAAATATGACCCCCTTAGATATTAAACCTGAATTCACTCTAGAAGCATTTTTAGAAAAATTAAACGTATTGAGCTTAGGGACTGAAAACAAAATAGACTTTATAACCAAGCATAAACGTAAAGATGGTAGTTTGTATCCGGCTGAAGTTCATTTACAACTTATGCCAGAGGAACCGCCCGTTTTTGTGGCTATTGTTCTGGATATTACCCAGCGTCAAAAAATAGAACAAGATCTAGTATGCGCGCAACGACAATTATTCCAGTCGCAAAAGCTGGAATCATTGGGCACGCTTGCAGGGGGCATCGCCCACGATTTTAATAATATTTTGGCTATCATTGAAGGTAACACCGAACTGGCATTGGATGATGCTGAAATTGGCAGCGATCAGTCTGAATACCTGCAGAGCATTTTAACCGCCAGTGGAAAAGCGGTGAATTTAATTAAACAAATTTTAACATTTGCTCGCACCGCAGATCATAATTTTGAAGCGATTAACCTGATTGAAACCATACGCGAAGCTTTGAACATGGTACGCCCACTTATCCCCGTTAATATTGATATCATTCAAAATATAGAGGTGTCTCAAGCGATGATGATGGGGGATAAAACACAGATATATCAGATAATTACAAATATTATTAATAATTCGGCACAAGCGATGGAAATGAATGGTGGAAAAATTACCATTTCCATCCTTGATGATAATGAAAATGTGTTAATGAGTATCGATGATACTGGCTGCGGAATTCCGCCAAGTGAACAAGACAATATATTTGATCCATTTTTTACCACTAAAAAAATGGGAAAGGGTACTGGACTGGGGTTGTCGGTAGTTCATCAATTGGTTGAACTTCATAAGGGCAGTATTACTTTGCAGAGCAGTTCCACAGAAGGCAGTAAGTTTTTGATTAGATTCCCTAAAACTGAACTTGTGCTTGAAGATATCAGTTTAAAAAGAGAGCGGATGATTAATGGTTCAGGCAAGGTGTTGGTGGTGGATGATGAGGCTGAGTTACGGCACTTATGTAAAGTTATTTTACAGTCGGCGGGCTACGATGTAGTCGCACTTGGGGATGCTCAATCTGCCCTGGAACTATTTGAACAGCGCCCAAGTGAGTTTGACTTGGTAATAACAGATTATGCCATGCCCGGAATGTCGGGCAGCGAACTGGCCAAGACCTTATTGAGTATTCGACCCAATTTACCCATTATGCTTTTAACGGGTTTCACCAAAAATTTCAGTAAAGAGCAGGCACAAGAGATGGGT
>JAPYOO010000070.1:12548-15872 GCA_029938135.1 Bermanella sp.
TCGGGTTAGTCCTTTAAAAAAGGCTTGTGCCACTTGTTCACTGCTTAATAAACTGGCCGATTGGGAAATGGCTTGAGTCTCTAAAGGTTTAGTGGTGTTTTCAATTTCAAAGCCGGGTGTGTCGGTATCGGGTGGGCATAATACCGCCACCTTAATATTGTATTTTTTAACTTCACTGCGTAACGCTTCACTGTAGCCAATTAACGCAAACTTAGAGGCACAATAATCGCTGTAACCAAATACCCCAATGACACCGGCCAAAGACGCGGTATTAACAATAAGCCCGCCGAACTTTTTCATGTGTGGCAGTAACGCGGCCACCGTATTACGACAGCCATAAAGGTTTATTTTCATGGTGTCATCAAACTGCTGATAACTGATGTTTTCAATAGGTTGCGGGATGGCTCGACCGGCGCAGTTAATAAGTACCTTAGGAGCACCAAAAGAATCCACCAATTCATTTAATACCGAGTGTGTGGCGACCGGGTCACTAACATCAAGGCATTGATAGCAAAATCGTTGCTGTGTATTAATGGCCAATTTTTGCACGCGCGCGTGTGCAAATTGTAATTTAGATTCTGTTCTGGCCAACAAAACAACATGGGCGCCGGCGCGGCTTAATTGCTCGGCAATGGCAAGACCAATACCCGATGTGCCGCCCACTAGGTACACAACCTGGTTGTTGAATTCGTTTAGTTTCATGCATCACCGTTATTATTTTTAGGTTTGAGCGTCTCAAGTTTATTGAATTTTAAAAAGGGTAATTATGGCCATTTAACCGTTTTATGGCTTCAGTGTGAGTGATGGGAACTTTTGTACCCTGCCCGCGCTTAACTTACCGCTGATTAAAGCGATGATGAAGGGCAAAAGGTGATATTCGCCGCGCCTAAAAAGTTTTGACCCACGTATAAACACGCATACCCAGAGGCACACACACAGTGCCTTTTTTCGTATCTCCCTACATTGCCATAGGTAAAATATTGCCTTTTCATAGAAAAACAATATTATACCTATACGCTGGGCTTGCTTATTATGAATGCCTACTGACAGGAGAGATCATATGCACAAACACAGGCCCCTTATACACAGCATTACTACAGTGGCCCTGCTGCTATTGTTGAGCATTGAAAGCCAAGCGACTCAGGTCACTCAGGCAGATTCGAATATCGGCTTTGCCATTGTTAATACAGGCCAAGCCGGACTCACGCCTGAAGGCGTGTTAGTGAGTGGGGGTAGCTGGTTTAATTTACGACATTTAGCTCAAAACGCGGTACTAATTCGCCATCCTAAAGGGGATGTGATGATTGATGCGGGTTTAGGGCAAAAAATAGACAAACAGTTTTCAGAAAACAGTTTTGTTATGCGCCAGCTATTCGCCTACGAAAATCTAAACCCGGCCATTGATCAATATGTGAAAGCCGCCTACGACGCATTAAATGTTAAAAAGATCATACCCACTCACCTACATTGGGATCATGCCAGCGGTATTGTCGATTTTCCAAAGGCACAAGTGTGGGTGCAAAAATCTGAGTATGTTGAGGCAAGGGAGGGACCAGCTCCAGCTCATTTACAGTCTCAATTAAATCACAAAGATACTCAATGGAACTTTTTTGAACTAACCAATACCGCTCACCTCGGTTTCTCTAAAAGTTTAGATGTGTATGGTGATGGCAGTATCGTATTGGTGGATTTAAAAGGCCATAGTGCAGGCCAAGTGGGAATATTCTTAACGGTGTCATCCGGTAAACAATACTTCTTTGTAGGCGATACAACGTGGACCATTAAGGGGGTTCAAGACAACGCACCGCGCTCAGATTTACTTAAATGGGTGGTAGATATCAATTGGGATGATGAAGCAAATACGCAAAAAATTAGTCTGCTGCACGACTTTTACCAGACCCATAACGACATCACTATCGTCCCCGCCCACGACGAAACATTAATGAAAGACTTACCACTGTTCCCTGACTTCGCATACTAAAAGAGCATACGTAAAATTCAATTTTAAAAAGTGAGGGTGTTTTGGATTTAAAATCTTTAGGCTATTTTGTGGCAGCGGTGGACACCGGCTCCATTACTGCGGCGGCCACGCAGTGCCATATAGCACAGCCGTCTATTACCAGCGCCATAAAAAAGTTGGAAGATGAATTAGAGGTTACGTTATTAATACGCCAAAAGCGCGGCGTAACGGTGACAACCGATGGAGCCGATTTATACAGCACCGCAAAAAGTCTATTGCAACATGCACAATCCATTAAAAATCGTTTCAAAAATACACACATTAAAAACACGCTAAGTATTGGCGTAAGTGACGCCATATCGTTTGATTACCTGCGCCAATTAATAAGCTTAATTCATAGCCAACCTAATTTCCCTGAAGTTAAAATAGTAAGGGGCAGTACAAGTGATTCAAACAAAGACTTTGATATTCGTTTAACCATGGACCAGGGTGTAGGAGAAAATGAAGAGTTTATTCCTTGTTGGCAGGATCGCTATTGCTTGGTGATGCCCAATGACCACCCGTTAGCCTTTAAAAAGGACCTTAAAGTAACCGACCTTCACGAACAACGCTTTATAAATCGTGCATTTTGTGACCGCAACTCTTTATTGGTTTCAGTTTTAAACGAATCTAACATCAGTTTAAATTTTGTAGCAGAAGTGGATAACGAAGAATGGGCATTATCGTTAGTAGAGGCTGGAGTAGGCTTAACAATTATGCCAATACCGCTCACACAAGAAAAAAACGATCACTGTGTTATTTACCCCCTAGCAAAAGTTCAAGGTGTGCAAAACATTGAACGCAGTGTGGGGATAGCCATTAATTATAAAAAATATACAAACCCGTATTTTCAACAGTTAGCGATTCTATTAAAAGAAACCTTTTCATAAAAAAAGGGGTAATTGACTGAGCCAATTACCCCAAAGGGTGACCTTTAGCTTTATATATTTTTCTTTTTAATTCCTTCGTTTCATACTCATGAAGCCTGCCAGCATCAGCAGTAACCCTAAGCTGTTACTACCCGCGCCTTTTTTAACGGTGATTGCTGCCACCACATCGCTGTTGGGGTCCATTTGAGCGTCATCTTGTTGCTTATTTTCGTTTTGATCTTGCTCGGTCTGAGTGTTGGCTTTTAAGGTAATGCTGACTTCCTTTTGATCAATAACTTGCCCATCAAATACGGTGAGCTTAAAACTTACTATTTCATCCTGGGCAAGTGCATCTACATTAAATTGGCTGATGGCCTGCTGGGGATTAACTAAGCTCACTTCAATCCCAGAGGTTTGACGCCAAATATAGGTAAGGTTATCGCCATTAGCATCGGT
>JAPYOO010000070.1:15972-18112 GCA_029938135.1 Bermanella sp.
CCTAAATCGCCTTCACCATATAGGTACACTTTAAGTTGTAAGTCTTTACTGGTGTCCCGTAAATTTTTAATGCCCACCACCCAATTACCTGGGGTCACGTCGTTGATGCCCATAGCATGATTGTTCACATAATAAGGGCTAGTGGCGGCCGATGCGCTGTGAAAGTCTTGTGTGCTGGGATTACGATCCTTTTGCAAATATAAACGAGTGGCACCGCCATGGCTGTCAGCTCCTTCATTAAGTATTAACACCGCACGAGTTGCGCCTTCTGGAATGCTTAGATTAACAAATGCCCATTGGTCGCGGCCCACATCTATCCCTGTTTCGTGCAACGCTAATTGGCGTTCTTCATTTTCAAACGGCACCACGGCAGGCCTGTAAGAGGAATGGTGCCCGGCATTTTCTCGCCAAATCCTAGCCATATTGGCGCTATTGGGATCGCCTATGGCCAAGCCATACATGTCGGTAATATCCGGATTAGAATAGTAATTAATGTTGTTGCCACACTGGTGGGTTTTGGTCATGCCGTTGTTGTAACCAAAGTTGTAACCTGTTGTATCGTTGCAGTGCACACCGCCTATGTTATGGCCCAGCTCATGACGAAAAGCATTGGGGCTTTTAATTTCATTGATGTTGTAATACCCGTTCACATAACCCCAGCCGGTAGCCTGATTAACAAAGGCGTCGTCCGATAACATGTAACCGGTGACCACATCGGGTGAATATTTGGCAATGTCAGCAGCAAACCAATCTTTAAGTATAGGCAGTTGGTGTGAGCTCATGCCCATGTGTTGATCTGTGGTGCCAGTACCCACTAGGCGCACTCGCACGTCTTCAATTTGTGAGTTTTCTAATGCGTTGTTTACCGTAGCAATTTGCATCACTGCATAGGCATCCATGTCTTGCACATAAGGCAGGGCCACTTCTGAAAAACCCATATAAATATCTATGACCGTATTGCCATTACTGTCTTTATCGGGGGCGGCTTGCAGCAGTTCTTCAGGTGCTAAGCCAATTTCGCTTAAATCCTGACTGAGAAGAGTACTGTCTGCGGGAATGTCTAACGTTGGCTGGTACAGTAATTCATCATCCACTTCTTCTGGGTGGCGTTTTACCAAATATTGTTGATGGCTATTTAAGTCGGGTAGTAACAGCCACTTACCTTCAGTGGTTTCAATGGAGCCCATTACCGTATCATTTTTTGCTTGCACTAATATCACTTCAGTAAAGGGCAATTCTTGGCCGTCTTGAACTAGGGTTCCGGTTAATACTTGGCGGCCAAAACTATTTTTACTTTCTTGAATATTAACTTCAACCAAACCCAAGCCTTGCAAAGTAAGCTCAATTTTTTCTGGCACCGCTTTTATGCCTTGTGGCGAATTTGAAAAAAGCGAGGGGATAAACAACCCTTCAGTAACGGTGCCTAGTTCTTTTAGGTGATCGCTTTGTATGGCAAAACTGCTGACACTGGTAGATAAAATGGCGCTGGCTAATATAGAAAGTTTAAACATGTAACGGTTAACCTTAAAGATGGGGGCATCATAAAAAACACTCAACAAATAATAGTGAGTGGTAGATTTAATTTATTAGGCTGTACTACTGGGGCTGATAGTTTTCAATTTCTAAACCCGAGACAATAATTTCGGCGTAACCGTCAGTATTATTCTGCGATAAAAAGGCAAAGTTAAGCTTCCCTAAGCTAGATAAATCTAAGGTGCTATTGCTGTGACCTAACCACTTAAAGTCATTAGGCAAACTTAGGGTTAACGTAGTGAAACCGTTGGGGCTGGCCGGCAAACTGGCCTGATTATGGCTACCACCATGCACGCCAGATTGGCGCAGTTGTAAGATGGCATCATGGTTTGATTGGTAAGTGACTAACACATACGTACTTTGAGTATTGCTTAAGTCAACGGCCGGGTCACTGTATGGGTCACTTGAGGCATAAGGGTTAAGGGGCACCGACATTTCAGTATACGAGCCGCTATTTATTTGCGCGCGTAAATGCGCCACATTTTCACCGTTCAATTGGCTTAAACCGCTGATGCCGGAAGTGGGAATTAAAATACTAGATGGACCACCCACGGCCCAGTGACGGTAATGGGCCACATCGCTAGAGGCAGGGTTAGAATCAGAATCA
>JAPYOO010000071.1:0-5143 GCA_029938135.1 Bermanella sp.
GATCCCTTTTCTATCGGACCTCTTTTTATATTCTTAGGTGTAATGTGGTTAATTTCAGCAATAGGCTTGGTTCTTGAATTTCAATGGGGCTATGTTGCTCTACTAATTACCGCTATTTCAACTCTTTGGTATATAAAAGTAGGGACTATAATTTCTATTATTACAATATGTTGCCTTGCATTCTTAAACTGAGTGTAACGTACATATAACAAACACTTAAAGCGCAACAAAAACAGTCTCTCAGGGCTCCTGCTTTAACACAGCCAGCCCTCTTGAAATCTATCCGGTTTAGCATGAAAATATATAAGCGGGGTTAGCTCAGCTGGTAGAGTATCAGTTTCCCAATCTGAAGGTCGCGGGTTCAACTCCCGTACCCCGCTCCATTATTACGCTAGCTCACCCTAATCCGTTAGCCGCCATAACCGCGAATCATGACGGTAAGCACCTTCGTGTTACTGTTTTTCTAATTGTTGAATAATACTTTGTGCCACTTTCTTTGCAGATGCTGGATTCTGCCCCGTAATTAAACGCCCCTCTATTACCACATTTTCCTGCCAAGCATTACCTTTCACAACAATAGCGCCCTGCTCGGTAAGCTTATCTTGCAGTAAAAAAGGCACCACCTTTGTTGTACCTAGGTCAGCTTCTTCTTCGTTGGTAAACGCAGCAAGGCGTTTATTGGCAATTAACAAACTACCATCGTTAAGGGTCACATTAATCAGTGCGGCGCCTCCATGACATACTGCCGATACAATGCCGTTGTTTTCATAGATGGAAGCTGAAATACGATTAATATCTGGGTTGTTTGGAAAGTCCCACATAGGGCCTGAACCGCCCGAGTATAAAACAGCCTGATAATCATCGGGATTTACGTCTGAAATTGAAATGCTGCGCATCACTTTTGCCATGAGCGTTGCGTCATTTAAAAATACTTGATGATATTCATCTGCTTCTTCAAACGCTTTGTCATCTAGTGGCGCCATGCCCCCTTCAATGCTGGCGATATCCACGCTATAACCCGCTTCAATAAATTCATAATAAGGGTGAGTGAGTTCGGGCAGCCAAAACCCTGTTTTTTTACCGGTATTGCCTAACTCAGTATGACTGGTTAACACTATTAATATTTTTGCTTCTTTATCTGAATGCGTTACTGCATAACTTGTATTGGTTATTAATAAAGAGACGACTAACATTACGATAATTGACATTAGGCTTATGATTTTTTTCATGAAACTTCTCCGCTATTTAACTGGTTTTTAGTAGGCAAGGGTAAAACGTTGCTGTGGATAATTGTTTTGTTCGGCTTCATCGATGAGTGCCACGGCCAAGTCTTCAACCGATATGCGTGATTGCCCTTCTTGATCCACTAATAACTCGTCTTTTCCTAGGCGAAACTTGGCCGTTCTTTCACCCGGTAACAACATGGCCGGTGGGCTTAGGTACGTCCAGTTGGTTTGGGTATTCGCTTTATAGAGGTTATATTGATCTACGCAGGCCACCGCTATATCACGCCATTCGGGTGACACATAGCGAGGGTCATCCACAACTAACGTGTCATTTTTGTCTGCAACGCTTAGGCTGCCAGCCCCGCCTACGGCAATTAAGCGAACGTTGCTTTGAGCGAGTCCCGCCAATAATGATTGGCTGATGCTCACAAGCTGTTGTTCTTGTCCTTGTGGCGGGCGGGTAGCGCTTATCACTAAATCCTGGCCTTTACTTAGCGCAATGACATCCTCTATTCGGCTGGCATCGCCTAGGCGCTTAATGGCTTCATTTGGTAGCTGCGCAAACGTTGCTTCGCTTCTGACTACTGCAGTAACCTGGTGCCCTCTTGATAGCGCTTCGCTTACTATTCTACTACCCGCGCTGCCAGCAGCACCCAATACAGTCATTCGCATATTCTTTATCCTGTGTGTCATTTAATGTGTCAGGGCTAAAGTCTATGTTATGAATTCATTCACCGAATTAACCCAGGTTTATTCCGTGTAAATTGTTTATTCATCGGACTAAACCTAGGTTTATTACAAGTGGATACGGTTCGGTTATAGTGAGCCGCATAGAATATAGATGGAAGATTAAAATGACGAACAGCCTATCGCTTCAAACCATAAGCAATGCGTATTTAGCCGATTTAGAATTAACAGCCTCAAGAGATGTTGCGTTTTTAGGTGAATTGCAAAGCAAACACATTGCTCGTTATAGCTTTAATAGTTTGGCCGTTGTTTTGGGTCAGGAAATATCACTAGAAGTCGACGCCATATTTAACAAAATTGTCGAAAAAAAACCGCGGCGGTTATTGCTTTGAGCACAATAAACTGGCACTTACCGTATTAGCCCAACTCGGTTTTGACGTTAGGTTGTTAATGGCCAAGGTTGTGTATAACCGGGATGTAGATGTTGCCAGAACCCACAGAATCACGTTACTCAATTTAGCCGGCGATGATTATATTGTTGATGTAGGTTTTGGTCATTTTGGTGCTCGCCTGCCCGTAAAACTAGAGCTAGGGTTAGAACAAGACCAAGGGGATGCGATTTACCGCATTATTAAAAACACCCAAAACGAGTATTGTTACCAAGTATTCAAAGAAGATGCCTTCTTTACCCTTTATACCTTTAACTTACATCACTATAGCGAAGCCGAATGTTTACCCGCCCACTTCTATTCACATAAAAGCCCTGATGCTGCGTTTGTAAATAACTTGGTGGTGTGCCGTAAATTTTATAATGACATTATTTCACTCAGAAATAGTGAGCTATTTCGTATCCGCAATAATGAAACGGTTACCACCGTTATAACAAATGCCAAGCAATTACATTTTATTCTTACGGGTGACTTTGAGTTGGATTTAGATATTGCGATTGCCGAGTTTTTATTCTCACGATTTATCTCGAAGGATGCCACTTAGGCGGCATTAACATGAAACGGTTAATTTCAGAAAACCTGCTTTTACTGCTTTGGGTCAGCTTAATGGCCTCATCTTTTGTGGTGTCAGCCGATTTAATACCCTATGCCAATTCAATCGCAAGTACCGGTTTACGATTTGTTTTGGCCAGTATTTTGATGATTCCACTTGTTATTCATCATAAAACGTCTAAGACTCAGTTTAAGGCAAGCAAACAAGTCTATTGTCACTACAGCTTTATTAGTTTGTTTTTAGTGTTATTTTTTGTCGCGTTATTCGAAGCATTAAAAACGACGACCGCGATGCGAACCTCGGTTATTTACACGTTAGTTCCGCTGTTAAGTATTGTACTTACATATTTTGGACTTAAGTTAAAGACATCAAAAACGAAATTATTAGGCTTTGCATTAGGCACCATCGGTGCCGTTTGGGTATTACTGGCCTTCAAAAAGAACGAGACTAACTTATTTACTTGGTATGTAGGAGATGGCATATTTTTGTTAGGTTGCCTGAGTTTGTCTGTTCATGTGGTTTTGGTTAAAAAGTGGGGGGCTGATGTTCCGCCGATTCAGGGGTCTTTTTATATCATGAGTTTAGGCAGCTTGATGTTGTTGCCCTTAATGATAATCTTTGGCGAACTGGATAGAGTTGCATGGCGTACCCAAGAGTTTTGGCAAATTCTTATCTATTTAACCGTATTCACAACGATGGCTACGTTTTTTTTACAACAGTATTTAGTGCAAAAAGTGGGGCCTAATCACTTATTAGCCTTTACCTATTTAATACCCATACTGGTGGTAATCCCCCAAGGCTGGGCAGCAATATCACAACTAACTGATAGTGCATCTGGTATATTAATCACGCTTCTGGCATTGTATCTAATATCTAAAAAACAGAAAATAATCTCGTGAACATACAAAACCAACTGCAAGATTTTATCGCCTATTTTAGTGGAAATAATAATACGATAGAGCCAGATGATTTTGCCAAATTTGGCCTCAAAGGTGAGCTTAAACATTATAAAACAGGCCAATTTATACTTAACCAAGGACAGCTTGCGCCCAAAATCTATTTTTTAATGAAAGGCTATGTGCGTTACTTAAGTTTGTCGGAAGACGGTAAGGAGTTTACTCAGTCGTTTGCAAGTGCCCCTGGCATCGCAGGATCGACTAGAGCCATGAGTCGTCAAAGCAAATCGTTGTTTAGTATTGAGGTTTTAGATGATGTGTTATGTCTTGAGTTTGATTGGCATTGCTTCTTTGCGACCATGAAAGATAAACCGGGATTCTTAATGGCGTACAACTCGCTACTAGAAAACCTATTTATTAAAAAAGAAGAGCGCGAATATGCCTTTGTGCAGCACACCGCCGAACAGCGCTACTTAAACTTCTTAGCAGAGAATTCTCAATTACGTGATAAGCTGCCATTAAAGATGATCGCCTCCCATATCGGCATTACACCGATAGCCCTCAGTCGTATTCGTAAGAAGTTAAAATAAAACACTCGCCCTACGCTTTGTGCGGTTCATAATGCACTACAAGGATTAGATATCCCGTGAAATACCACATTATTGATACATCCCAATCTGATGATATTGCTAAATTAGCCGTGTGCCTTACTAATGAAATCATTGAGCGTACAGGTACCCAACATTTTGATGTTGATATGTCTTTAGCTATTAAGCTTTGTGATGATTATGTCTCTAATGGTTTGTACCATGTTATTGCGGCCTACGATGATAATGAAATTATTGGTTTTGGTGCGTTGTGTGAAAGTCATTCTCTTTATGCCCAAGGGGCGTTTGGCATTATCCAAGAATTTTATGTGATGCCCAAATATCGCTCTTCTGATATTGGCAAAGAACTCATTCTAGAAATCATAACGTTTGCCAAGTCAAAAAACTGGAAAAGGCTAGAGCTGTGCACTCCGCCCCTGCCAGAATTTAACCGCACCGTCGATTTTTACCAGGATAATGGTTTTGAAATTACGGGTGGTTATAAAATGAAACTTACACTTTCATAATTGGGCACACCAAATCATCACTTTAGTAGACTGTTATATTCACTCAGGTTTAATTACGCCAAGGATTCCGTTATGAATTTAGATAAAGCAAAAAAGCGTATCGCTAAGTTAGTTAAAAGAGGTGACAAGGGTTACCCTCAGGTTTCGATAGAATATTTTGGTCAATCGTCTGATTGCGCTACGGAAGTCGTTGTCACGTTCACGTTAGAAGAGGGCGC
>JAPYOO010000071.1:5243-7057 GCA_029938135.1 Bermanella sp.
GAAACTTTTTCAGGAAAATCCATTTACACCGTAGGTGAATATAAAGGCCGACTGGCATTAAAAGCACTCAGTAATAACTCGGCGTCTGGGTTAGTACTAAAAAAGCGAATTGATCTCACTAAAACGCCCTACTTGAACTGGAGCTGGTTAGTAGAAAAGAAACTACTGGCGTTAAACGAGCGCAGTAAAAGTGGAGATGATTTTGTTGCTCGCATTTATGTGGTGATGGATGGTGGTTTAATGATGTGGAACACCAAATCGTTAAGCTATGTTTGGTCAAGCAATCAAGAAAAGGGCTTGATCTGGGACAACCCATTTGCAGGCGCGAGTGTTAAAATGATGTCTATTCAAGGAAAGCATTCTAAAAAGGGTACCTGGTACCAAGAAAAGCGCGATGTATACCAAGATTTGATTGAAGCCTTTGGTGACAAAGGCAGTGCAGACGCAAACCGAGAAACATATCAATACATCGATATTATTGCCATCATGACGGATACCGACAATAGCGGCAAAGAAGCAGAATCTTATTATGGTGACATAATATTCAGTGCACTTTAGCACGCTGTAAAAAGTGTTTATACCGTCATTTAATTCATATAACAAACACCTATTTTTAAAAACATACAAGGTTAACTGTCATTCAATGAAGCACCCTAAACATCAAGTACTGGTAAAGTTTTTATTGTTATGCTTAATTTTACTGGGCTATTTTGGATTTTTAACCTACGAATATGATTTGTTAACGGGTGGTATTGCCGCGCTAATAACCTGGAGCTTTTTTGTTCTTTGCACCCCTATTGCTGATGCGGGCTTTTTATTAGATTTTCCGCTTAGACTTTTATTTGGTATCCGCATGATCATCTCGGAAGTGGTTGTCTGGGCCATTGCTATTTCAATCAATGTAATATGTTTATTGTATTTTAGTGAATATTATCAAACCACCTTCATTACCCAAATAATGGAAGTGATATTAACAACACCCTCCCCTTATTGGTGGGTTATTTTACTGTCCGGTATAGGCACATTTTTATCGATACGTTTCGGTGACGAATTAATGGACGTATTTCACCATAAAGATCGTCATTTCTACCTTAGCCATCATTTTAAACATGAAATGGTTTTATTTGTTTTTTTCCTCTTCGTCATTTTTGGTTATTACGAAATCATGTCTTCTTTGGGCATTGCCGTTGAACAGCCTTAAACGGCTCCTTGTGCCATAACTTTTGGTGCGAGGGTGTGTGCTTGCCAAATTCATACCTAGCAGCGATGTCTCGCGCCCGCGAAGCTACTTTTATAAAAATGCACTTAGGGGCTAACGGTACCATTAACTTGTATAGTTAGGCATTACGGGGCACGCTATTGTCATTAAGTGTTAACGCTTATTTAACTATTTATAGGGGCTGTTTTATGCCAGATTCACCTACGCACACACACTCGGCACATTGTTTGTGCGGTGCGGTTAACATTACAGCCACCGACGTTAATCCAAAATTTACGGTGTGTCATTGTGATACCTGCCGCACTTGGGGTGGAGCCCCTTTTTTCGCGGTGCAATGTGGAAAAAACGTGACATTAACTGGTGAAGATAAAGTTAAGCGTTTTGCCTCCTCCCCTTGGGCTACCCGAGGGTTTTGTGGCGAATGCGGTACTCACTTGTTTTATCAGTTAAATAAAACAGGTGAATATAATGTGCCTGTGGGACTCTTTGCTCAGCTTCCTGATCTTACGATGCAAATGCAGTATTTTAGCGATCAGCGCCCAGGTTATTATTGTTTTTCTAAGCCAACACAAGAAATGACCAAGGCTGAAATTTT
>JAPYOO010000071.1:7157-18042 GCA_029938135.1 Bermanella sp.
CAGGTTATTATTGTTTTTCTAAGCCAACACAAGAAATGACCAAGGCTGAAATTTTAAAGTATTTTGCAGAATCGGTGTAATTACAAACACTGCCTTTACTACAATTATCACTAACATTTAGGAGTCACTATGAAGCGTACAGCATCACCTTTATCACTGGCTTTTAATACGTCAAGATTGGCGATGTTAGCCGTGGCACCTCTATCAGTGGGGGAGCCACCAGCACAGGCGTTACTGAATGCCATTGTAAAGATATTAACCCCCACTGTGACCGCCTCATTGCCGCCATATTTTTCTAATGTGCATTCACCTTCACAGGCAAGAGTTTGGCTTGAAAAAATAACCTCTGACAGTGAATTATTGGCCATCACGACTCAAGACTTACACACAATAATGGGCTTCATTTTTATTCATGAAAGCGACGATGGCTGCGCGAATTTAGGCTATTTATTGGGCGAAGAATGCTTAGCGGATTAATCACCTACTGCCAAACCTTCAAGCGCTATCGCACGTTTAGCGCGGGTGTAGATAACGTTAATATTGCGTCCGCTAACCTGCTAACAAAAATGGGTTTTAAGCGTGATCATAAAAATAACGCAGGCGTTACTTTTTTTAGTTTTCATTTTTAATAAAATAACACGCGCCGAATGGATTTGGCTGCTCTAGAATCTGCTACTGTGTCATGAATACCCTTTGATACTAGGCCCATCCATATGATGAACACATCTGCCACAAACACACACCATTGGAGTTTTTGGTTAATTGCTATTTTGATGCTGCTTTGGAATATACTGGGCTGCATAAATTTTGTGGTGCAGTTAAACCCCGATATGCTCGCGGCCTACCGTCAATCCGAGCAAGCTATTATTCATTTACGTCCATGGTGGGCGACGCTTGGGTTTTTTGTTGCGGTATTTGCAGGGGCTTTGGGTTGCCTGCTTTTGCTATTTAAAAAGTCATGGGCATTTTGGGTATTTTCAGCGTCCCTTATGGGGGTTATCGTCACTATGCTGCACACCTTAAGTTCCAGCGCCCATTTTACTCTGGGTGAGTGGGTAGGCCTCATTATTTTGCCCGTGGTTTTGGCGGCATTGCTCATGGCGTACACGCACTACGCCATTAACAAAGGCTGGTTGACACCCCCATCAAAACGTCTAAAAGAGCGTTAATAAGCGCTTACACGCTAAAAATGCCCATATAAGTCACCAATTACGCTACTTCGCTACAAATTTCAGAACTATCTGTTATAACTAATAAATAGCTATAATATTATTTATCTAATAAAGCCGCCAAGCGTCACGGCGTGTTACTTAACGACCAACATTACGAGACAGACATGTTACGCCCTTTTTTACTGACATTGCTTATTTGCAGCACCACATTTAGCGGCCATGCCGAAGACGTTATTAAAGGCCAAGCACAAGTAGCCCCCTCACGCTTGCCGTTGGAGGAATTGCGCACCTTTGCCGAAATTTACGAGCGCATTCGTTCAAGTTATGTGGAAGAAGTAGACGATAAAGACCTTTTAGAAAATGCCATTCATGGCATGTTGGGCGGCCTTGACCCCCACTCTTCGTATATGGGACCTGATGATTTTAACGACTTAAAAAACAGCACCAGTGGTAAATTTGGCGGTCTGGGTATTGAAGTGGGCTTAGAGGATGGTTTTATTAAAGTGGTTAGCCCCATTGACGATACCCCTGCATCGCAAGCGGGTATCCGCGCCGGTGACCTTATTATTAAACTTGATGACGCGCCCGTAAAAGGCATTGGTTTAAACGACGCGGTAGAGAAAATGCGCGGCGCCCCCGGCTCCCCCATTGAAATTACCATCATGCGTGAAGGTGAAAATAAGCCGTTGGTGTTTAAGCTTACGCGGGCACAAATAAAAATCACCAGTGTTAAACATAAATTACTGCAAGAGCATTACGGCTATGTGCGCATCTCCCAATTTCAAGAAAATACCGGCGCCGACATTCATACTTCTATCAGTAAACTCATGGATCAAAGCCAGCAACCCCTTAAGGGCATCGTACTGGATTTACGCAATAATCCAGGCGGCGTATTGGATGCGGCTGTCGCGGTGAGTGATGTATTTATTGAAAAAGGCCTCATTGTGTATACCCAAGGACGCGTCGCCAATGCCGATGTACGTTATGAAGCCACGGTAGACACGTTAGTACCCGACATCCCTGTGATTGTATTAATTAACGGCGGCTCTGCATCGGCCTCTGAAATAGTGGCCGGTGCGCTGCAAGATCATGGACGCGCGGTCATTATGGGCACTTTAAGTTTCGGTAAGGGCTCGGTTCAAACCGTATTGCCTTTAAACGGCGATCATGCCTTAAAGCTCACTACCGCCCGTTATTACACTCCGAATGGGCGCTCTATTCAGGCCAAAGGCATTACCCCGGATATTAAGGTCAATCAAGGCTCGTTTACCCCCATAGCCGATGGCCGCTATTACAAAGAGTCTGACCTTAAGGGCCATTTAGAAAACCCTAAAGACGCTGAAGATATTAAGAAAAAAGATGAGGCCGCCAAGACCCAAAAAGAATTTGTTAATAAAGATTACCAACTTCAACAAGCGCTATTGGTGTTAAAAAGCATGAATGTGTTAACGCCTAAACCCTTAGCCAGCCTTCTCCCAGCCACAGAGTCCACGGATGAACAAGCAGATCAAAACCCTGCTGAGTCTGCTGGCACTTAGCGTACTAAGCCCTTTTATTTTAGCCGAGCCTGCCGATGTACGCTTGGCCATCATCATAGATGATCTAGGTAACAGCCTAGAGAAAGGCTTAGATGCTATTGCCCTGCCCGGCCACATTACCTTTGCCGTGATGCCCCACCGTAAACACAGCATTACCCTAGCCACCCGCGCCGGACGCTTGGGTAAAGAAGTGATATTGCATGCCCCCATGAGCACAGTAACCCAGCGCACGTTGGGGCCAGGGGCCTTGCATGAAGGTCTTAATGAGCAGCAATTTAAAGACAAACTGTTGTATGCCATTAATAGCATTCCCTATGTACAGGGAGTTAATAACCACATGGGCAGTCACCTCACCACGCAAAAAAATCATATGCAGTGGGTGATGCAGGTCTTGAAACAAAAGGCGCTGTTTTTTGTAGATAGCCGTACCAGTGCCAAAAGCCTTGCCTACCAAACCGCCATTCAAAGTGGTGTTCACAGTGCCCGCCGGGACATTTTTTTAGATAATATTGCCGATATAGATCACATCCACCAGCAATTCAAAAAGGCACTGGCAATCGCTCAAAAATATGGCAGTGCCATTGCCATTGGACACCCTCATGACAGTACTCTTAAGTATCTAGAAGCCGTATTACCCCAGTTAAACGACACCCACGTTAAACTGCACTATGTCAGTGACCTGTTAAAAGCCGGTTTACCGTCTAGACCCCACGCAGACAACAGCATTAATCCTATTAACAGCCCGTCCTTAGACCAATTAGTCCAGCAACTACACGCAAAAAATAAAGAAGCGCCTTAATATCAGCCGTTAAACTTGTGAAGCCAGCAGGCAAGGCTAAAATTTAAGCATACTGTCGATTTTATACTGGAATGGCTGACTTTATGATGCGCTCTATATTCTTTGTAATTGTGTTCGCTAGTTGCCTTGTTAGCGTAATCAGTCAGGCCGATTCCGCCCTGACTAAGGGGCAGCTCAAAGGCATTGCAAACAACCTGCAGCCGGCTTCTATTAGCAAAGCCAAAATGCTTACAGAATTGGCTTGGTTTCATAAAACGAGCCAGCCGTTTCGCGGTAAAACCGTACACGTAGTGAGCGAGGATATTCCCACTCATCGCTGGGAAAAAGAGGTATTGGCCAAGCAATTTACTGCCCTTACGGGTATTAAAATTAATTACAGCATCATAGGGGAAGGGGCGGTGGTGGAGGCCATCTTTAGGCAGGTCAGCCAGGGCACTCACCTTTATGATATTTACGTGAATGACGCCGATCACATTGGTACCCATGCCCGCGTGCAAGGCGTAGTAAACCTGACTGAATACATGCAAGGTAAAGGCAAAAAATTTACCAATCCCGACCTTGATCTGGACGATTTTATAAACCTTAAATTTGGTCAAGATTATGATGGTCAGCAGCTGCAATTACCCGATCAGCAATTTGCGAATTTGTACTGGTTTCGACATGACTGGTTTACCCGCCCCGACATTCGCACACAGTTTCGCGCCTACACCGCAAAAAAATATGGCGACAAACACGCCTATGATTTAGGGGTGCCGGTTAACTGGGCGGCCTATGAAGACATCGCTGATTTTTTTACCCAAACCCCCATCGATGGCAACAAGGTGTATGGCCATATGGATTTTGGTAAAAAGTCCCCGTCTTTGGGCTGGCGCTTCACCGATGCTTGGCTGTCTATTGCTGGCGCAGGCGATAAAGGCCTGCCTAATGGCGTACCCGTAGGCGAGTGGGGTATTCGCACGGTTAATCGTATTCCCAGAGGGTCTACTGTACGTCGAGGCGGCGCCACCAACGGGCCTGCTGCTGTGTATGCATTACAAACGTACATTGACTGGTTAGCCAAATATACCTCTCCTGAAGCCCGCTTAGGCACCTTTAAAGATAACAACATTGCGTCAGCTAAAGGCAATGTGGCCCAGCAAATATTTTTATATACCTTGTGGTTAAGTGAATCGGCCTTCCACAAAGGCGACATGGTGAATGAAGAAGGCTTGCCCGTTTGGCGAGTGGCCCCCACCCCGCATGGTCGTTACTGGAGTGAGGGCATGAAAGTGGGCTATCAAGATATTGGCAGCTGGACCATTCCAAAAGACACCCAAGGAGGCAGACGGGCAGCATCTTGGTTATGGGCACAATTTTGTGTGAGTAAATCGGCGGCACTGGCCAAATTCATAGTTGGCGGTACGCCGGTTCGCCACTCCACCTTAAAAACCGCATACGTGCAAAAAAACAAAAAGCACTGGGGTGGGCTCATCGAGTTTTACCAAAGTGACGGCGTTAACAAATGGACAGATACCGGTTTAAACGTGCCTCACTACCCGTTGTTGTTTCGTGAGTGGTGGCCCAATTTGGATAACGCCATTCAAGGTAAAATCAGCGCCCAGCAAGCCATGGATAATATTGCCCAAGCACAAGACAAAATTATGCACACGTTACCTAAAACGAAATATGGCCCGCGCCTGAATAAGCAATCTACACGCCAATATTGGCTTAACAAAGCCGGTGCCCCAAAGGCCCAACGAGGACCCGAATCACCTAAAACATTGCCTTATGAAGAAGCCATTAAGCAATGGCGTAGCCATGATTGATAATGTCACCGGTCTTACCCATAGAGATTCTTTTTGCTCTAGGGTGATCCCTTAATGCTGGGCATGAATAAAATCAGCCGGCAGCTTATAGCCTTAGTGACTGTGGCCTTTAGCGTGTTTACCATTGGGGTGGCCAGCCTAGTGGGTTATCAGTCTTATCATGATATGGAGGATATCGCCTTTCAACAGGTACAAGGGACTGCCAATCTGTTCGCCAGCGAGTTTGAGGCGCAAATGCAGCGCACCCACACAGCCCTCACGGATTTAGAATCAAACCGAGCCGTACTTGATCAGTTAACCGCATTAAATAATTATGGCCCGCTGTACAGTGAAGACCAAACTCAGCTTGAAAGCCCGTTATCCCAAGCGGACAACAGTTATTATTTTCAAAGCCAATTGCAACTCGCACGTACCTTGATTCATCTATTGCCATTGTATGAGTTAAGCCAAGTGGCCTTGTACCAAACTGACCCGTTTGATCAATACAAAGGAGACAAGGCGTTACCCAGTATGGTGATTGATCATGCTTATATTTGGCTGTATCGCTACCTAGAGAGATCTGAGCAGGCTAAATATCACGTTTATAAGTTACCCATCGCGCAGATTAACTTTGAAGATGATTTTTTTAACGTAAGCTCTATTTACCAGCAAAAAACCGACTATTTTTACCAAAAAATGGGTGCCCTTCTAAGTGACAGTGAGCCTTTTGATTATTTGAATAGCCTCGCCAGACCTAAGACTTTTACCTCGGGAAATGTGATTAATTTAGCGCAAGATGTTCTTAATGTGGCCATATGGTCACCCATATCCATGCCCTTAACCGACCCAGATACCTGGCAGCAGCAAATGCGGCACTCGGTGACTATGCTTGCGATACACACACCCAGCCCCACTAGCTTAGAAGCTATTGCTGAACGTATTGGTGCCGATTTAGCCATAGTAGATGAAGAGCACGTTTGGGTGTCGAGCATAGACAACAGCCAACAACAGCAGATCAGTAATACCAATATTGAGGTGAATGAGCGCCCCTACGTTTTCTCAGAGGTGGCCTTAAATTTACCCAGCGATACCGAGTTTGAATATAAGGTCATGGCCCTGAGTTCTACCGAGGACTTGGGAAGGCGTACCACCAATTTAATTGTTCGCCTTACTTTGATTACTGGATTCATTGTGTGTATCACCGCGATTGCCATGTATATATTGGTGCGCATTAAATTACGAGACCCGCTTGAAGCATTGCTGTTAGCGGTTGAGCAAATTCAGCAGGGGGAGCAAGATGTAAAAGTAACCATACAATCGAAAAATGAGTTCACCACCCTAGGCCGCTCTTTTAACAAGATGGCCCTAGAGATTCAGCATAAGTCAGCCCAGTTACGCCAAGTCAACGACAACCTAGAACAAAAAGTTCAAGACCGTACCCAAGAACTGGCCGATGCCCAACAGCAATTAATTATGGCCGAAAAAATGTCTTCTTTAGGGCAGTTAGTTGCAGGGGTGGCCCATGAAATAAATACACCCCTAGGCACTTCTATTACCGCGTTATCGTTTATTCATGACGCCCAGAAAAAAGTTAAAGGGCTCTATGATGAACAAAAACTCACGAGTTCTGACTTTGGGCAATTTCTACAAGACAGCAATGAGTCCATGACACTGATGGAAAGTAATTTACGTAAAGCCAGCGAGCTGGTTAAGACCTTTAAAAATGTAGCCGTTAATCAGTCGGTTGAAGAGTTAGTGGAATTCAGTGTGAGTGAGCATGTACATGAAGTATTGCTGACTCTTAAGCCTCAACTGAAAAAAACCCAAATAGACATTAACCTCGATATTGAGCCTAACCTTGTTATCACCAGTTACCCGGGCGCCTATTACCACATCATCAGTAATATGATCATGAACAGCTTACGACACGCCTTCACTGAGAATGATGGAAGTATATGGTTAAACGTACATCTTGAAGATGAACATATTTTGATTCGATACGAAGATGATGGCGAGGGCATGGAAAGCGAGGTGCTCAATCGGATATTTGACCCCTTTTACACCACCAAGCGTGGAGAGGGTGGCACCGGGTTAGGCCTGTACATGACCTATAATATCATTACCCAGCAACTTGATGGCGAGGTTGAAGTGCACAGTACTCCAGGCAAGGGCACCCGCTTTGATATTTCTTTACCGGTGGCGCTTAAAGACTCCATTGGCCAGCATAATAATTTTTCAGTGTGACAAACATGTAAACACTGCCGCACAGCTAAACGTTAACTTTCGTTTAGCTGTGCCACTAACTCTTCTAGCTCTTCTAGTTTCTCCATCCAGCTTTCTTCGACCTCACCCAGTTTTTGAGTGCACTCAGCCTGTTGTGCCAGTACTTTTTGCAACTGATCTTTTTGCGCGGCTTCATAAAGGCTAGTGTCGGCCAGTAATTGTTCGTGCTGGTCTAACTGCTCTTGAAGCGCCTCTACTTGTGCCTCTAGCTTGTCCACCGTCTTTTTAAGAGGACTTACTTGGCGGCGAATTTCGGCTTCGCGGCGTTTCTTATCTTTTTTGGACTCACCTAAGCTTGCCTCTTCCTGTGTGCTTGACTCACCTTCAACCTGGCTTTGCTTAATGAAGGCGCGATAGTCTTCTAAGTCACCATCAAAGTCTTTCACTTGGCCGTCGTGTACTAACCAAAACTCATCGACTGTATTCGATAATAAGTGTCGGTCGTGACTGACCACTAAGATGGCACCCTCGTAATTTTGTAGGGCAAGCGTAAGGGCGTGTCGCATATCAAGGTCTAAATGGTTGGTGGGCTCATCGAGTATTAACAAGTTGGGTTTTAACCACGCGATACGAGCCAATGCTAGGCGCGCTAATTCGCCACCCGAAAAAGATTCACAGGTATTCACTGCCATGTCGCCATGAAAGCCAAAGCCCCCCAAAAAGTTACGTGCTTGTTGCTCTGAGGTGCCATCTTTTAATAGCTGTAAATGACGAATGGGTGAAATGTCCAATTCAAGCTCATCTACTTGGTGCTGGGCAAAGTACCCCACCGCCGTGTATTCGCCACTGTAAAAGTCGCCATCTAATAAGGGCAGTTGACCAATGATGGCTTTAATTAGAGTGGATTTACCGGCACCGTTGGAGCCTAACAAACCAATTCGGTCGCCTGGACGCAAACTAAACTTCACAGACTCTAATAACGTATTACCTGCATACCCAATGTTCACATCGGTAAATGTCATGAGCGGGTCGCTGTGTTTTTCGGCATTGGGAAACTGAAACTGAAATTCGCTATCCACATGCGCCGCGGCAATCATTTCCATGCGCTCTAAAGACTTAATACGGCTTTGCGCTTGTTTGGCTTTACTGGCTTTCGCCTTGAAACGCGTGATAAAGCTTTCTATATGTTTTATCTGGTCTTGCTGCTGTTCATACATGGACTGTTGCTGAGCTAAACGCTCGGCACGGCGTCTCTCAAACGCGGCATAGTTACCCGTGTAAAGATCCAGTTTTTGTTGATGCACATGAATAATGCCGTTGCTGACACTGTCGATAAAATCGCGATCGTGGCTAATCAATAACAATGTGCCACGGTATTTTTGTAAAAACGACTCAAGCCACAACGACGCATCTAAATCTAGGTGGTTGGTAGGTTCATCTAGTAACAGTAAATCGCTGGGCATGATGAGTGCTTGCGCCAAATTCAAGCGCATGCGCCAACCACCACTGAAGGCACTAACCGGATCATCTGCTTGTTCGGGTTTAAAACCTAAACCCGCTAACATCATCCTGCCAAGCTGGGGCACGTCATAGCCGTGAATCATTTCAAATTCACCGTGTAAGGCAGCAAGCCTCATGTCGTCTTGTGCTTGTTCGGCGGCGTGCATTTTTTCTTGTACGGTGCGAAATTCCTTGTGGCCATCTAGCACATAATCCAACGCTGTTTGCGTGGAGGCAGCCACTTCTTGGGCCATGTGCGCAATACGCCAATTTTTGGGTAAGCTAAATTCCCCTTGATCTAAGGGTACCTGTGACAATATTAATTTGAAGAGTGTGGATTTACCGGCACCGTTGGCGCCCACAATGGCAAGGTTATGACCATCGTGTATGGTTAAATCTGCTTGTTTAAATATTTCTTTAGAGCCAAGGTTCAAGTTAACCTGTTGCAGACGTATCATGTTGGTACTTCACAAATTACAAAGGAGATGATGGTGGCAAGAGACAATTCTCGCGCTGAGCATAATGCCACAAAAGCTGAAGATAACCCATTGTGGATCTATGCGCTTAAGCAATATAAGCACGATAACTGCGCGCAATTTCTAATACAGGCCCAGGACGAATTAGGTTTAGATGTAAATGTGTTGTTACTTATAGGCTGGCTGGCCGCTAACAATCTAAAAGTAGATATACGGGCCATCATGCATGCTAATGCCTATGACTGGCAGCAAAACATCGTAAAACCCCTAAGGAAAATACGCAGACAGGCTAAAGAATACGGACCCGAGGATTTTTACCAACAAATACTGGCGTTGGAGTTATCGGCCGAAAAACAGCAGTTACAGGGGTTTTATCAACTAAGTCTTAGCTTTGAACAAGATCAGCAGGGGTTTGAACTGGCGGTTAAAACTGGGTGTGAAGAGTATTTAAAATTACAAGAAAAGAGCTTAGAGGAGGGCTGGCTACAAGCACTCATAGAGCACTTGCAGCCAAACAAGCTAGATTAGATTCTAGTTGTTTTCAGCAAATACGGCTTTAACAGCAGTAGCTGGCATTTCAGGCTTGATATCAACTACTGGAGCAGATACTGGCGCTGACTTCTTAGCTTTAGAAGCGGCTTTGGCAGCTTTAGCTTCAGCTTTTTTCGCTTTTACAGCGTCTTTCTTAGCTTTGGCAGCTTCTTTTTTAGCAGCGGCTTTCGCTTTAGCTTTAGACTTGTCAGCAGCAACTTTCGCTTTAGCTTTGGCAGCACCGGCTTTAGCAGCAGCTTTAGCTTTAGCAGCATCGGCTTTAGCTTTAGCAGCAGCTTTTTTAGCAGCCGCTTTATCGCTAGCAGCTTGCTCTTTAGCCAAACCCTTTTCAACAGTAGCAAGGGCTTTATCAAGCTTAGCTACTTTTTGGTTTTCAGCGTTAATCGCATCTAATGCAGACTTAGCAGTCGCAGAAATCGCTTTAGCAGCAACAGAGGCTGTTTTAGCAGCCGCAGTTTTCGCTTTAGCAGCGGCTAATTGCTTAACGCCAGCTGGAGTTTTCTTAGCTTTAACTTTAGTCGCTACTTTAACTTGAGCTTCTTTAGCTTTCTTTTCAGAGGCTACTGCTTTATCTAGCGCTTTCTGAGCTGAAGTAGCTGCTTTGTTAGCAGTCGCTTCTACAGAGGCACGAGCTTTAACCAATTGAGCAGTCAATTTGGCAATGTCGTTTTCGATCAAGGTAACTGGGTTTACAACTTTTTTGGCAACTGCTTTTTTAGCAGGCGCTTTTTTAGCTGCTACTTTCTTAGCAGGCACTTTTTTTACAGCTGGCTTTTTAGCCGCTAGTTTTTTAGCAACAGGTTTCTTTGCAGCTTTTTTTGAAATTGCCTTTTTAGGAGCA
>JAPYOO010000072.1 GCA_029938135.1 Bermanella sp.
GACAACAGAAATTTCCGATCTATATCGAAAATTTGACAATAAGTTAGCTCTGATTTTGTAGTGCTGTCTAACTGTAATGGGGATAGGCAAGGCACAAATTATCACGTGGATAATAAGTTAAATAAACTAGATGGGAATAGATAACGCCTGAATAGTACGTGTGACTGGTTAATATGTAAACACTTATTTAGCCTTAATATCGATCTAATTTCTGCTTGCCTCAATGTAGGGTGGCCAAATTGTATCTTTTACCTTAGCGTGCAGCGTAAACCTAGCCCACATTGCAACCTGAGCCTCAAAGGTTAAAGCAGACCGTATTTAAAGAAAAAAAAGGTGAACCCATAGGTTCACCTTTTTGCTTTCTGTAGCATCTGTTATGTAACGCCGCTGAAATAGCGCTTTTTTATATAGCGCTATTAAGCAGAAAGCGTTGCTTGTACTGCTGGCATTAGCTGACTCTTACGGGACATCTTCCCTGGCAAATACATTAACTTGTTGTCTACGCTTTCACCATAAGCCGTTTCAGCAAGCTTAGCTTCAGCATCTGAATAAATAACTAAGTGAGAGTTTTTAGTTTTAGTATCAACAATTGCAAAGAAGATGAAGTCTAATTCTTGTTTGGCTTTTTCAGATTCCATCTCTACCAATAAATCCGCTTTACGTTCAAGCAGCTGCTCTGGCAACAATGTTTCAGCCACACCAAAACCTACTTTTTTACCGTTGATTACGTAGTGCTTAAAATCACTTTTTAATACATCGTAAGTCGATACGTCAGCAAGATCCGATTTGGCTTCCATCATGGCTTGGCCAAAAGCGTACAAATCTTCAATACCGGCAATTTTAGCTAGCTTTTCAGCGTATGGCTTATCCACAGGGCATGTCGTTGGAGATTCAAAAATCAAGGTATCAGAAAGAATTCCGGCCAATAAAACACAGGCCGTAGTAGGTTTCATCTCTTTGCCCATTTTTTCGAAGCGATCCGCTAAGATCGTTGCTGCGCTGCCCCAAGGACGAATATCAACCGACATAGCCGTATTGAATGTAATAGGCTGATCTTGAATGGCGTGGTGATCGATAATGGCCACAATGTCGCTGTTATCCACATCTTTGTGTAGCTGTGTTTTTTGGTTAAAATCAACCAAACCTACTTTTTGGCCTTCCACTTTACTGATCATCTTAGGCACTTCAACGCCGCAGTAATCAACTACAAAGGCTGTTTCTTTGTTCAATTCACCGGCGCGTCTTGCTTCACCACCAAATAACTCGGCAGCGCCAATTGCAGAACCAATGGTATCGCTATCCGGGCTAAGGTGGCCTAACCATACTAGGTTGCTTGTATCGTTGTTTTCGGGTGTTTCTAGATCAAAAAAAGCCATTCGTTTACCTGTACTAACTATCTAAAAATGGGTGGAGCTTAAAATTGGCGCAATTATAACCAAAAAAGAGCTTTTTGGGGTAATAATTTAGCCTTTTTACGCCCCTGTAAAAGGGGCGATTGGCTATTTGGTGGATTGTTATGATGCACGCTTTAATGGGTGAGATACAGGCTTTACGCGGGCTACAGCGTCGGTTATAAAGGGTAGACTGTGCCTTTCTCCCATTGTGCCTAGATTAAATTATTTTATGGTAGTGCAGTGGCAAAACCCACTTACGATGCTGAAATGGTGCATTAAGCGAACATATAGATGCTACGGGATAAGCTCAATAGCCTATCTACAGCACATCTAGAAATCACATTAGTCGTACTGAGATGAAACAAACCACTCGTTTTCTGTATCCAAAGTAGTCCCCTTGCCAAAGTATAGGAATCCATAACCACCCCAATCAGCTACTTCTTCATGCTGTAGTTGAAACATGTATTTAGGGTTTGCTGGGTGTTTATTCCATGGTGCCCAAAATATTTCTGAGTGAATGAGCGTTGGCCAACCTGCTAATTTTGAGTTAGGTGAATTTCCATAATTTGAATGATAATTTTCACTCACTTCTTCAGGAATTTCAGGCGCATTTTTAAAGTCTTCTTCCTCAATAGGCATTTTACCGTATACAGTAAATGCATCTTCCCAATTTGGGTATTCGTTTTCTATTTCTGCGAAGTGCATTTGTCTTGGTTCAAACCTGCTAGCGTCAATGGTTTCGGGTATTTCAAGAGGGATTAGTTCGTCTAAAGATTTGTAGGTTCTTAGTGCCCAACATGATCCATTTATGTCTTCTTCAGACAAGGTTTGAACGTCTTCACAGATAAATAAAGTGATAAATGCGATGCCTTCAAATCCAGGAGGTGAAAAGGGCAGCTGAGTTAAATCAATTTGCGCGAGTGGTAACATAAACTTATTATTGGACTCGGGCCATTTTTCGCCTTTTTTGCAAACAGTAACGGATCCATATCCGCTCAACGGCGGGGGATCAAGTGGCCTGCCACCAAAATTAAGAGCGATGGCGCATCTTTTTGCTTTTTGTTCAAAATTTTCGACAGCTTTACTCACCGGTCCAAACTCCTAATTTTGGGGCATTCCTTTAACAGTACAATACTGCAACGTGTTAAGCCCAGCCTGTTAACTCGATTGATAAAGATACTGGAAACAATCGAAGCTCTAACTTTATAAGTTGGTACTAATATAAACATGCAAATATGCGTACATAAAATATATACAGTGCTCGGTTTAGCCTTTCAATCGTTATGATAGTAGAGTATACGTTTTTACTATTAAACGGTTCCACGTTTTCATTGCGTTACTTACAGTGGTGCATAATCGCATACCTATAAATGGAATTAATAAATACATGATATGAAAATTAAAAAACTATGTTTGTTTCTTTTAATCATCAGCAATGTCTTCCCGAGTCTTACCTATGCCAATGACTATTCCATTGGCATAGGCATTGGTCGTCCATTTGGGGTGGGAGGTGTTAATGGTACATATTCAATAAACGATGATTTTAACTTGGCGCTGGGTTTGGGTGGTGGCAAGTTCATTTTTTCAGACAAGCTCAATTACAGCCTGGGCCTTAATTACTTTTTGGGGAACAAAGGGGATATCTGGCGAAAGCGTATAGGCTTAAACTACAACGAATACCAAGAAAATGGTATTCAAGTTAAGGATTATAATGCTCAGGGAGAATTGACCAATAGTACCGCTTCACAGAGTCGTTTTAAGGGCATTGAATTTGATTTTGGTATCACTCGAATATTCGGCCTTAAACGTAATCAAAGTTGGGAATTTGGCACTACTATCCCGCTGATAAAAGAAGAAACAGAAGATGATGAACTGTGGGGTGAAGATACCTATACCTCAGAAGATGATGGCATACAAATTCACCTAGAGTTTTACCTAGGCTATCGGCGTCATTTTTATTAGTTAATTTCTGTTTGTAATTATTGATGCGAAGAGCTTGAGTGAGGTTTATCTTTGTTCAGATGCTCTGTTTATTTATTTCAATAGGGTATGGGCGGTGGTAGGGTGTAGCGAATCAAAAACAGATAGTCGTTGTGGGTTTGGGTTGTTGGGGTGTTACAACAAGTCAGCCCCAAAGCAGTTACACGCACACTAGGGTAGGCATGAGCTTTAATACATCTTCCAGCAGCATCACACAATTCGCATTGTTATCAGCATTTTTAGTCGGCTCTTTAACAGCCTGCGGCAGCGGTTCCTCTTCTGATCCACTTGTAGAGCCTCCTATAGTTAAGCCCATTGAAGGCATTCCTACTAACACCATTATCCAAGCCAGCTTTCGGGATCAAGACGGTGATACAGGTAAACTTGCAGGCACGGTGGCATTAACAACCTTTGCGGCTAATCAAGGTAACATAGTCGTCGATTCCCTCTGGCTTTATTGGGCAGACGAACAGGGTGAAAAAATTGACAATGAAACCAGTAGCGTCTGGCTTAAAACAACTGCCGAAGCGCCTTACAACATCACTATCCCAGCCGGCACCAGCATCCCCGTCAGTATTTTCAGCAACACGCCTGCATTCATAATCTATGCCCACAATGCAAAGGGCCTTGCGACAAACGGTACCCTAATAAAATTCCATGACTACATTGGTAATGCACAGCTCTCAGGTCCAGGGGGGAATGAATATTTTCCTTGGTATTACGGCCAGCCACCTGACAGCAATACCGAGCCTGAAGAATTCACGGTATTGCGTGACAAAATTTCTATCCACCGCAGCGAGCTTCAAGGGGGGTTATGTATCTTTGATAACGGCCTAGTCAGTATTATCGATATGGGCTATACCGTGGATGAAGCATGGGAGGCAGGCAAAGGCCGTGGACCCGATGCACAAGCCAACGAAGCCAATGATAGTTTATTCCCCATATACCAAGCACCTTGTGCCGTGAACCCTGTTAATACCCATCGCTGGGTGGGCGATCGTGCAGAAGATACCGACGATGGCATCGAATACGTAAGAACCTATTCAACCATCAACGATGCTATGTTCTACGGCACCATTGTCTACGACACCTTTGTTAAATATCTGGGTGAGCCGCCGCTAAATGAAAAATTGCGCCTACGGCTGCATTACAGAAGCCTAGGTTCATCGCATGCCTATTGGGACGGTGCATATGCCACCTTCGCTGATGGCTACCCGTATCAATACTCAACCTCATCACTCGACGCCATCGGCCACGAAATAGGCCACGGAGTACTGAATCGCTTAATGGAGGTAGACTTTTTTCAGCCAAGCATTGAATTCAGCAAAGCATTCAGAACCCTGCATGAAGCTTTTGGTGATATATCGGGCGTAATGGCATGGTACGAATACGGCGAACTCAAAGGAGAAGATCAAAGTGCAAGCGTCGGCGCAACGCACTTCTGGAGGCACGGCCAAGAAAACACCGCCGGAATTTCAGGTCAAACGCGCAAGCTCAACCAAATAGTCACAGAATACGAGGCCATCGAAACCCTGCTCGATTACGACGAAACAAATCCCAATTATTATCTAAGCATTGGTATGTTCACTTACCCGTTTTATCTGTTATCCCAACAATGGGGATTGGAAGCCACTTACCGATTATACATCGACGCAGCCAAAAATTGTTGGACTGCAACCATGTCACATACCCAGATAGCGCAATGCTTAAAACAACGGGCAGAACGTTTGGTAAACGTACCGAATGATGCAAGTATAGATATTTTGCCAAACAACCAACAAGTAGACGATGTTGTGGCGGCTTTTAAAACCGTAAAAATACAACTTTTCGACGAAGGTGTATTAAGTCATTACAATTTTGAAAAATCAAAACTGCGTACCCAGTTCACCGACGATAGCCGTAGCACCAGTCAAATTACGCAATGGCACTGGGATTTTGGCGATGACGCAACATCAGAATTAGAAGACCCGCAACATACCTATGCTGCCTCAGGCGATTATCAGGTTACATTAACCGTAGTGAATGACGTATATGTGATTGATGAAGAGAGCAGTTCTCAATCAAATATGAATCATAAAGATGAACTCACCCGTACCATTTCCGTATCCGATCAATACTGTTACATCACTACTGGATTAACCCCCGAAAACGACATAGGCCAAGTTATACTAAACGCAGTCGATATGAATTTTAATCCAGAGATTTCAGACTATCGCGACGCAGCCCCAATACAACTAACTGGCGTTAATAACAGAACGCTGAACCTAGATATTAGCGGCGCAAATAATGACCCAGTTGCGAAATCAATAAAATGGACTGTCTGGTTAGATATAAACGACGACGGTTTTTATACCAGCGATGAAATTGTAAACACTGAAATAATTGCCGCCGGCCAGCCCTATGGCATAAATATCAGCGAAGATTTAACCGATTTTATTAGCGTTGCTAATGTGGCAACAGGTAATGCCAGGTTTATTAGAGTCGTGGGTGAAAATAGTTACAGCGATGCTTGTTCCTCAGCGGCAGGCGAAGCGTTTGATGTAAGGGTGATTTGGTAACGTGGAGGTGTTATGTTTTTATTAGATATCAGTGAATGATCATGCTTTTTCTTGTTATTATAGTGACATTCAATTCACTTAAAGGCACTGCACTGCGTGGCAAGTTTTAAACTAAGAGATTACCAACAAGAAGCCGTTACTGCGACGATTAAGCACTTTCAAAAAAGTAATGAATCGGCGGTAATTGTATTGCCCACAGGGTGACAAAAGGCATTATGACCTCTGCCGTCACGGTATATAATGCAAAAGAAGTGCGAGTGTATCGGTATTCCCTAAGGGTTAGATTGGCCATTCGATGCACAGGCTCTAATACAATATGAAAGTAACCGTATTCCGCACATCTGCTAGAGAGGCTTTTTAAGGCCCCTCCAATAGCTTAATAATCTGTATTAGTGCTCGCCATACTCACCTGCACCGTGTTTACCGATAAATGTATCAAGATGATCCCAGTAGCCCCAAATACCCGAAATGATCCATCTTTTCTTGTACATCTTTACAGTCCCTTCGGCGTGACCGCCATTCCATAGGTTTTGATGTTCTACTACTCCTTGAGGGTTTTCATACAGTACTTTAAGCATTTTGCTCTTAGGGTTAGCAAAGTCTATTTCAAATTTATACTTTAAGTTCTTAGCTACAAGGTGCCAAGCCAGTTCGGTATCTGAAATATTAACGTCCCAATCCACATCTTGGACTTTCCATAGTTTGGTGAAGTTGAATTCGTGAAGCTCACCCTCAACATAGAACGCCATCAACGCTTGATCGCCAAGTGAAATCCCTAATGCCGTTGGGTTACCGCCGCCGATATCAAGACTGGTATTTTCCATAGGAAGACCTGTGTTTTCACTGGTGAAATCATTCACACTCAACCAAATCCAAGGGTTGGTGTAGTCGCTTCCAAAGTTTTTATCCTGATAGCCCCAAGAGCTGTTTGGAGTAACATCGTAAACTTCACCGTTAAAGACGATCTCTCCGCCGAATTTGGATTGTATACCTTCGACATGCCAGAACATTTCGAATGCTTCCAAATTTTGAAAAAACTCAGTACCGGCATAACCTACGCTGTAGCTCAAAGGTTTTTCAACCGTTAGATTCCAGCTCATTGAACCCGCGTCAGCTAGATACTCAGGGTGCGCATCCACTTCACTTTGTGTTAATGCAACTGAGCCTAATAAGTAGTTCTCGGTTGCAATGTTAAGTCCAATTTGAACATCAAGTTCATCTGGAGAGGTTTGAGTTAGATCATCGATGCCGTAATAGTTTTTAATTTGAACGGCATCTTCGCCCCAAGTACCCGCCATAACCATGGCATAGGAAGGTTTAATTCCAGCGGCTTTGTTGGCTGGAAGTTGACCAAGAATCGGCTCAGCGTCACCTAGGTCCGGATTGATAATGTAGTACTCAAGAAAGAATGGGCGTTCTTCACCCGTTTCGCGATTAACCGCGGTGAAGTTGTGCCACCACCAATCGTAACCATTATCTCCAAAGGCTCGGTCGAGTACATAGCCGTTCATGTTGTGTTGTTGAAAGAGATTTCCAGATGCCATCGAGAGCTGACTTGCCCCCAATAGTACAGAGAGGAGGAAAAGCTTTAGTGCTTTTATTTTCATGCTTTTTACCTTGATGGTCGTTAATGATCCCTTCGAGATAATTCGTTCAACCTACTCATCTACATCACTCATGATAAAAATGACTGATCGAACTAAATTAGCAAAGAGCGTGCGGGTGGAGCCAAATAATATATTCTCCCTAAAGAGAAACGTAATATCTGACCTTGTGTCTAGTGGCACAATTCTTTAGCTGGAATTCCCTCAGCAAAACGCTCAGCCATGGCGGTGATTGTGAGGCTTGGGTTAACGCCAATGTTGGCCGGCACACTTGAGCCGTCCACAATAAACAGTCCATCATGGCCATATACTCGATGCTGACTATCAATGACGCCATCGGTAGACGATCCACCCATTGGGCAGCCACTTAAAATATGTGCAGTTGTTGATATGCCGCCAAGGGATTCAGGCGTCATATTCATGGGTGTGCCACCAGAAACACGCGCAAATTCTCTGGCCACTTGATTCGCCACGGGCAAATAACTGGGAGCTTCATGCCCTGGGTTGCGGCCGCTGCGTAATGTTTTAAATGGCGACCACCACCTTCGTGAATATTTAAATTGCACATGATTATCTAAGTCTTGCATCACTGTAAAAAAGGTAATTCTTTTTTCCCATTCTTTTGAAAATACATTTTTAAAAAATAAAATAGGCGATAATATAATTGCCAAAACCGTTTTTAAAGAACGTATCCATGGAACCGAACCATCAACCAAGGGGCCTAAATAAAAGCGCAAAAACCGTGAACCTTTATCGATTCGGTTCTGTGTAACATGGGTATGCTCATCAGGGTGGAAATCGCTTGATATGGTTGTACCATCCATCATATTGCTGCCCTTAGGATGCAATACTGCGGTTACGGCCTCGGAGTTTGTTCGCACTATTTTACCTAACGACTTCGAAATGTTGGGTAAGGTTTTATATTTGTCTCGGTTTTTGAATAATAATTCTAGTGTGCCCAATACACCTGCAGAAAAAATAATGTTTTGACAGGTAATCGTTGATACCTTTTTTCCATTGTAAGGGTTAACAAAATTCACTCGATAGCCACCATCCTCTAATGGCTCAATATAATCAGCTTTATGCTCAACCTTAATTTCAACACCTTGCTTTTCGGCCAAGTATAAATAATTTAAATAAAGCGCATTTTTAGACCCATGAGGGCAGCCTGATGTACAACCGGAACAAAATTGACAGCCTGCTCGGTCTGGGCCTTCACCATCAAAATAGGGATCTTTTTGCTTTAACCCAGGCTCACCAAAAAAAACGGCATTGGGTACCGAAGTAAATGTCTCAACGGCATTCATGTTTTCTGCGGTTTTTTTTAAAAATGAATCTTGCAAAGTTTGTCTGGGGTTAATATTAACCCCTAGCATTTTTTCAGCGGTTTCAAAATGGGGGCCTAATTCAACCTCTAAATCTAAGTTTAATTTTTTTAAAATAGGATCTTGATAAAATGCTTTTTTAGGACGCAGCATGACAGCAGCCCATACAATGCTGCCACCACCCACGCCAACTCCGGTAATAATATTTACATGTTTAAAAAAATGCTGAGCAAAAAAACCTTTCATGGCTAGTTTGGGCATCCACAGTAATTTTGATAAGCGACCTTTGGCCGCTTCAATTTGGCTTGGACCGATGCGCTGACCTTGCTCGGCAACGGCCACTTTCCAACCTTTTTCAGCCAGTCTTAGGGCGCTCACGCTGCCACCAAAGCCACTGCCAATTACGAGATAGTCATAGTTTTTATTATTCATCTCAATATCGCTTGTTGTATTTTATTTCGATAAACATTAACTTAACAGTGCTGTTAACTTAAATCAAGAAGGGAAAATGTTATGACATATGCACAGGCACGGGCACTCCCCAATACGTTAGGAGGTATTTTGGATTTATTTAATTCACTGCCCTCATGTTCACAAATACCTCAAACAGGGCGTTTTCTGGGGGAATCCATCGGACCATATTGGTTAATTGCCATGGGCTTGCCATTGCTAAAATTTGGCACCCTTGCGGGTTGGAAAGGTAAGCAGTTTTATGAGAATGGAGGTGTACTCAATATTGTAGAGCGTAAAAAGCAGGAACTTGAAATTGTGCCAATTGATGCAAGTATCGCCCCCTACTCAAAAGGCACTGGTGAGGTGCTGCTGCTGAGTTACCCTGACAGTTCACCCTTTCCTTGGAATAGGGTAACGGATGAGCTACGCCAATTACCGGATGGCCGCTACCTTGGTATTACCAGTATTAGGCTGCCATTATTTAGTGCACTGCCTTATCCATTTATCTTAACTCAGGATTAGAATACCGAGGTTTAAAGTCTTGCCAGGGCAATTCGCCCTGGGTAATAGATTAATGTAAAAGTCCTTTAAAAATGCTGTAAAGTGCAGGTATTAGCCCTGTATATTGAAGTGATTTAAGCCCGTCATGAGTCTAGACACAAATAACATTAATGATATTCCTGACACTAAAGCCAATAAACGTGGTCGGCCCAAAAAAACCAGCAATGAAGTGCAGAATATTAAAGATACTATTTTGCAGGCCATTCGTGTGGTTTTTGGCCAAAGTGGCTCACCCGGTTTAACCGTGGCAAAAGTCATTGCTCAAGCCAATATATCAAGACCCACCTTTTACAAATACTTCAAAAATGTCGAAGAGCCATTAAATATAATCATTAAGACAGCAAATTTAAAATTAGTTAATTGCATAGAGGTTGATGCAAAAAACACCTCTGAATTAATCCCTTTAATTCTATTAATTATTGATAATTATTTAAGTTGGGGAGTAAAAGAGATTGATATTATGCGTTCAATTCGTCAAGAATTACTTGCGCCAACATCCATTGTTGCAGCACATAGGCAAAATACGATTGAAAGCCTGCATCAAATTGTAAAAAAAACACTCAATAATAACAATAAAATATTTCCCGATAAAATTATTTTTGAGACCTTAATTATGGCAGGTGAAAATATTGGCTATCACATGCTGATTTCGCCGGATATAAATAACTTAATGAAATATAGACGGGATTTGATCAAAATGGCCATTGCTTTATTTGGTGATGATAAAGATTGGGAAGACGCCTTAACACAGCATGATTTATTTAAATTATAAGTCACTCTATCTTTTGTTATTATAATGTAATTAAGTTCACTTAAAGGCACTTCACTGCGTGGCAAGTTTTAAACTCAGAGATTACCAACAAGAAGCGGTCGCTGCGACGATTAAGCACTTTCAAAAAAGTAATAAATCGGCGGTGATTGTATTACCCACAGGGTCGGGTAAAAGTTTAGTGATCGCGGAGCTTGCGCGCTTAGCCAATCGAAAAATACTGATTCTTACCCATGTTAAAGAATTGGTAGAGCAAAACCATCAAAAATATGAAAGTTTAGGGTTAACTGCGGGTATATATTCAGCGGGCTTAAAACTTAAAGAGACTCAATGCCAGGTCACGTTTGCCAGCATACAATCTGCCGCACGAAACCTAGACGATTTTACCGAACCCTATTCACTTATTATTATTGATGAATGCCATCGGGTAAATTTAGCGTCTAAAGATGAAGCAGAAGAAAAATCGGATGGCAAATCAATAGACCAATCTGCCACGAATCAATACCAGCAAATCATCCAAAAATTAATGTCCGTTAATCCTAGGGTAAAGTTATTAGGTTTAACCGCTACCCCGTATCGATTGGGCATGGGCTGGATTTACCGTAAACATTATCGGGGCATAGTGCGCAGCGAACAAGAAAGGCCGTTTGAGCGCTGTATTTATGAACTTCCCCTGCGTTACCTAATTAAACGACAATATCTAACTGAGCCTAAGCTAGTGGATGCCACTATTGAGCATTATGATTTTAGTTCGCTTCGCGAAAACCGCTCGGGCGAATATAATGCAAGCGATGTTAACCACCTATTAGGCAGCCATCATAGGGTAACTAAAGGCATTATTGAACAAGTAGTTGAGTTAGGCGAACAACGTCAAGGTATTATGATTTTTGCCGCCACGGTGGATCATGCTAAAGAAGTGTTTAGCTATTTACCCAGCGATCACAGTGCGCTAATTACCGGTGCCACCGACAGCACGGAGCGTGACAATTTAATTAAATCGTTTAAACAAAAAAAAATTAAATACCTAGTTAATGTATCTGTATTAACCACAGGTTTTGATGCACCCCATGTGGATATGATTGCAATACTGCGGCCCACACAATCGGTGAGTCTGTATCAGCAAATCATCGGGCGTGGCCTGCGCTTAAGTGATAACAAAAAAGATTGTTTAGTGATTGATTATACCGGCAATAATTTTGACCTGTACCAGCCCGAGGTGGGTGAGATAAAACCCAATAGCCAAAGCCAGCCGGTACAAGTGGCTTGCCCCAGTTGTGAATTTCCTAACATGTTTTGGGGTATCTGTGATGATGACGGATACTTAGTTGAGCATTACGGCCGGCGCTGCCAAGGACTCATTGAAGATCTGTCTGGCGATCAAATTCGCGAGCATCAATGTGACTATCGTTTTGTATTTAAAGAATGCCCCCATTGTGGTGGTGAAAATGACATAGCGGCGCGCGCCTGCCATCAGTGCAAAGAGGTATTAGTAGACCCCGACGACATGTTAAAAAAGGCACTTCAACTTAAAGATTCAAAGGTGATCCGCTGTGCAGGTGTTAGTTTAGAAGATAAAGAGGGCAAACTTAAAATAACCTATCATGATGAAGAGGGCATGGAGCTCAGTGAGTCTTTTGACTTCTCCAAACCTTATCAAGTTAAAGCGTTCAATGAGATTTTTGCTAAACGCCTTAGTATTAAAATAGATGTCCTTCTTGGGACTAGCAGCGGTTCAACTGAAGTATTTCAAGTAAGCAACCTGCAACAAGCATTGAAGCTATCTAGTGTATTCCCTTGCCCTGACTTTGTAATCGCCCGTAAACAAAAATATTACTGGCGCATTAAAAATAGACTGTTTGACTACGAAGGGCGCTATCGTAAGGCCAATGAACTAAGCTAAAAATACTACCGGGTGCAGGGTAAGGTATTGTCTGTTAGCCCACACATTACAAAAGATCTGCCCCTTTTCAGGTACCTGCGCCCTAACTACAGCTCTATAAGTGGTAAGTGCATACTAACCGCTTAAGCGTGCTTTTAGATCTATTCATGCTGTGAATCAAATTTTGTGATCTAGCTCTACGCCAGCCTGTGTCTATTTCATTATATTGCCCTTTTTCTAATTTGATGGAACATCAACCTCCATGGCTGTCACGACCTCACCTATTTCAAAGCAAAAAACAGCCCTAGTAGTAGATGACTCCAAATTGGCGCGCTATGTACTTAAAGAGATGTTGCTGGGTTTTGGCATTAAAGTAGAAACCGCCGAGTCTGCCGAAGAGGCGTTAGGCTCGTTAAGTGCTTTTAGGCCAAGTGTGATCTTTATGGATCATATGATGCCGGGCATGGATGGTTTACAGGCGGTACAGGCCATTAAAAACGATCCTAAAACTGCCACCATCCCCATTTTAATGTATACCTCTAAAGATGACGGCATGTATGTAAGCCAGGCCCGTGCATTAGGGGCCGTGGGCGTATTACCTAAGAAATTAAAACCAGTGCAATTAGAGAAGGTCTTGGTTCAGCTAAGGTTAGTATCGCTTAAAGAGCCCGAGCAATTAACGAAGCCAAGTGTAACCCCGTCACCAGCTCCAGAATTAACGCGTCCGGCCAGTGCCGCAGTGCATACCATTAATAGGGTTGAAGCGACCAATAACACAAAGGGAAGCCAGCACAGCTTAGAAGCGTTGGCGCACAGTGCCAGTGAAGAGCAGGAAAAAGACTCCATGCGGTTGCTGTTTCGTCAGTTATTCTCTGAGCAAAAAGACAGTATTAAACAAGATCAATGGCAATTGGTTGATGCCATGACCGAAAAAGTCACTCCAATTATTTTATCAACTCGTAATAAAATGGCCACATGGCAAATAGTGGCTTTAAGTGGCCTATTTGTTTTTTTAATTAGCAACTTAGTACTGCTTTATGGAGTGATGAGTGCCAGTGATTTACAGCAGCAGGCGCTTCATCATCAAATAAACGAACAAAAAAATATTTTACTGGGTTTAGAAAAAACATTGCAAAGCGCTGAAGTAAACCAAGAGCGATCTAATAAAAGTTTAAGTAAAGAACTTAACATTAAACCCCTTGAATGGGCTATTAACCAACATTCACAACTGTCTTTTTACCAAACCTTAAACAGTATCAGTACTCACAGTTATATGACTCAATTATTAAGTCAGTTAGATGACTTTGGATTTTACGGCTCGCTATATATTCAATTTCACTCAGGTCGATTTTGTCAGGAAGTAATACCCGCTGGTCAGCAGGCGCTAGTCAGTGCCGACAAAAGTGTCTCCCAATGCCAGTTTAATATTGATAGCGTTAATGATTCATCTGTATTGGCTGAGTTTGAAAATTTCTTAGTGAATATAAATCAGGATTTCCCCAATATAAATGTGGTGTTTGAATCTATGGGTACTGACATGACGTTACACGATTACCCAGAGAATTCAGCAGATGTTACGGCCGGGCAATGGAATAAAGTAGCTAAGAAAAATAATCGCTTTAATTTTGTATTGGTAAATGAAAGCTAATGCCCTGTTGTGAGGGCCACAAGTATTAATTTAAAGGATAGTTGCCTGTAGTACCTTCGTTCATCTCTTTGTCACCATCTAACTGCTAAAAGTACAGATCCTTCTTACAGAAGGATCTCATCAATAACGTATTGCAGTAAAAGGCTGCAATGAGCGTTATAATCCTATTTTGACAACCCGCCTCAACATCGCCGCCTCAACAATGATTAAGACAGTGAAGGGCATTCAATCGCGGGATAAATATAGGGCAGGTAGCAGGTGAAGAGCGAAGAGAGTAACTGGACTATTTGTCTGGAATGTCAGGGGAATGGCAAAAAGCGTAGGCGGCTTCGTAAAAAAGTGAAACTGCGCTACCAAAGAGAGTTAGACCTGTTTGAAAAAGCGAACTGCGAAGGCACGCCCCCCGTTCGCCCGAGAGGTCACTTGGAAGAATGTTTAAGCTGTGACGGGTCTGGCTTGCTTCACTGTGCTACTCAAACTCCGGCTGATACAGAAAACTTTCCACACTTGGCCATTATTGGTGGTGGCATTGGCGGCGTAGCGCTGGCCGTTGCGTGTTTACACCGTGGCATTCCCTTTACGCTTTATGAACGCGATAGCGGCTTTGATACCCGATCCCAGGGCTACGGGCTTACGCTACAACAAGCCAGTAGGGCCATTGAAGGCTTAGGGGTTTATTCGTTACCCCAGGGCGTTATTTCAACCAAACATGTAGTGCATGCCACCGATGGCAGTGTGCTGGGAGAATGGGGGATCAGAAAGTGGGGGCCGTCAGATGCCAAATCGGCACCCAAGCGCACTAATGTACATATCACTCGGCAGTCGCTGCGTTTAGCGCTGCTTGAGCAACTGGGTGGACATAACGCGGTGCAATGGGGGCATCAGTTAGTAGATTTTAAAGAGCGTAAAGAAGAATGCGAGGCCGCGGGTAAAAAAAAGGGGGTTGATCTTAGCTTTCAAGTGGATGGCAAAGTAAAACATGCCCATGCGGACCTTGTAGTGGGCGCGGATGGTATACGCAGTTCTGTGCGCAGCTTGTTGATAGGTGACGATATCACTCCCTTAAGTTACCTAGGGTGTATTGTGATATTGGGGATTTGTCCCTTAGCAGACATTGAAGGGCTGGATATTAAAGAGGTAAACCCAGAAAGTCCTGAACATCCTTTGCTTCATCCGTTATTAGATGGGGCCACGGTATTTCAAACCGCCAATGGCCATGAACGTATCTACATGATGCCTTTTACAATTGATTCTGTGATGTGGCAGCTTAGTTTTCCAATGCCCGAGGCCGAGGCGAAGGCGCTAAGCGCAAAAGGCCCGCACGCACTTAAAGAAGAAGCGAGCCGTCGATGCCAGTGGCACGATCCTATTCCTCAGATTTTAGCGGCCACTCAGGATGCACACGTTTCAGGGTATCCCGTATATGACCGTGAACTACTTAAGCCCGAGCAAATATCTAAAAGTGCGAAGGGAGAAAATGTTACTTTGATCGGAGATGCGGCCCACCCCATGAGTCCATTTAAAGGGCAAGGCGCCAATCAAGCCTTGCTGGATGCGTTGGCGCTGGCCAGAGGCATCACTCAAGGCTGCAGGCCACAATCTCAATGGCGCAAGATGGGTGTGAGGGAAAGTGTATTAACGGAATTTGAAGCAGACATGCTGCTGCGTGTTAGCTCTAAGGTGAAGGGGTCAGCCGAGGCCGCACAATTTCTACATTCTGACGTGGTGCTTCACGAGGGGAACGAGCCCAGAGGGCGGGTATTACTAAGAGAGAAAGAGCAAAAACAAAACAAAAAGCATAAATAACAGCGCTTGGTCATATTCTGCCTTTTAGCTAAGTGCAGAATATGACCCAAGCGATTTTGTAGATTATTAATTATGCCGCACTATTTAAGCGTCGCTATAAATAGCCGTTTCTATTTTTCAGCTTTCTGCAAAGCCTTATAAAGCGGGCAACCCTTTAAATCAGCAACTTCCCCACTGCGGTACTTGGCTAAAATACATGTCGATTGACGGGCTATCTTGCGCCTTAATTCACGCCTTGCCCCTTTAATGCGCGCAACCGACGTTGAATCGTAGTCACTGGTTTGATGCCGCATCCAAGCCATCACGGCCATAGCCGCCTTATCTTCCAAGGTAACCGATGAGCTACGGGCTACGGTACCGCTGCCCACGGGTACGGCGTGCTCTTTTACCAAACCCGCTAATTGTTCAACCAAGCTTTGATATTGTTCGTTGAAGTTAAGGAAGGTAATAATCGCCTGCTGAAAATCTTCGCCAAAGACTTCTTCCTTTTCTTCGCGGCGAACCTTTGCCTGAGCCAGTTTTTTTTGATGGTTAGGGTCGGATCGCTGAGCTTCTACAAGGGCTTTCGCTTCTTGAAGTTGCTCTTGTGCCGCCCAAACACCGTGAGAAAAGGTCTTACGGCCCTTCTTTTCCTGCACCGTCCAAGTGGGCCCTAGGGATTTAAGCTTACGCGTAATCGAGGCATCTCCGGCCGGTAAATTCACCCAGTCTTTGGGCACGATAAAAACGCTGCCGGCTTTATCTTTAAGGCGGCTATCAGCTTGAGTAACTAAAAAGGTGCGTGTTTGTGTTGGCATACTGGTTAATTCATTGGGTAAAGGTGGAAGGTCTTTCTCTATTGTAAGGTTTATCAGAGCATTGATGAAATGAAAATGCTGACCCATCGTCAGGCAGGTAGCATTATCAAGCGTCCATTCTAGCGGCATGGTTAAAAATAGCCCCAAATTACGGTATGATTAGGCAATTGCAATCAAACCTTACAACACAATCCACATCAATATGACACAAAATACACAAATGACTGAACTAACCATCGCCACACACAACGGTAATTTTCATGCCGATGATGTTTTTGCTGTCGCGGCACTTAAGAATGTTTACCCCTCTTTTAATCTTATACGCACCCGTGATTTATCGCTTATGGCTAAAGCCGATATTGTGCTGGATGTGGGTGGTATTTATGACGCAGATGCGGGTCGTTTTGATCATCATCAACGTGGTGGTGCAGGGGAGCGTGAAAATGGTACGCCTTATTCCTCATTTGGTTTGATTTGGCAAAAATACGGCCTACAGATCTGTGATGACAATCAAGACGTGGCCAACTCTGTGGATAAAGGTCTCGTTTCAACCATTGATGCCATCGATTGTGGTTATGTTAAAGGTGTATCCGAGGGCATTAGCCTTAGCCAAACGATTTCAATGTTTAACCCCACATGGCAAGAAGAGGGTGATTTTGATAACTGCTTTAATGAAGCCGTTGAGTTTGCCTCGCGAGTATTAACCCGCTTTATTGCATCGGCCAGTGGCGGTATTAATGCAAGATCCATTGTAGCGAAAGCAGTTGAAAATGCGCAAGATCCCCGAGTAATTGTATTAGAGCAATACACCCCGTGGAAAAGAACGGTTCATGCGTTATCTGAAGACGCATTATATGTAATTTACCCGTCTAACTCTGGCCAATGGCGAATTCAAACGGTACCGGTTGAGCTGGGTTCGTTCGAAGACAGAAAGTCCTTGCCTAAAGCCTGGGCGGGTTTATCGGATAAAGCGCTGCAAGATGTAACAGGAATCGATGATGCCATGTTCTGCCACAATGGTTTATTTATAGCCGGTGCAGAATCATTGGGAAGTACCATGAAAATGGCCGCTATGGCGCTTGAAGAGTCTTAAATAATATTTATCTGAGCTTTGTTAAATAAAATATAGCGACATGTTCGATAACCCATAAGGTGTCCGCTTTGGACTCTTTATGGTAACAATGATACCTATTGTGTCCTTTTTAACGCCTGCCATTATGGGGCAGCCCATACATGGCTTTGTTAATT